>JAIWOJ010000492.1 GCA_020216965.1 Prosthecobacter sp. | reverse complement strand
TTCCGCAACATCCCGCAGTCGATCTACTGGGCCATCGTCACCCTCACAACGGTGGGCTATGGCGATGTGGCCCCGGTGACGGTGCTGGGTAAAATGATGGCCTCGGTGATCATGCTCACGGGTTTCGCCATCATCGCCGTGCCCACGGGCATCGTGACGCATGAAATCGGACGCGAGATGCGCGGCGTAGCCTCACGCGGCCCCTTCCGCCGCTGCCGCGAATGCGGCTGGGAGGAGAATGATCCCCGCGCGAGCTACTGCCAGCAGTGCGGCACCAAGCTGGAGGTGTGATCCATCCACCCGGATGACGAAGCTCCTCGTGATGCAGACACTCTTGGCTGCTGGAACTTCGGCATTTGGGTTCAACGAAACATCAGCACCGGGACCTGGCAGGTGCGCACCATGGTCGTGGTGGTGCTGCCGAGGATGAACTGGCGGATGGGGCTGTGGCCGTAGGCACCCATAACGAGGAGGCCGATGTGGTGCTCTTTGACATGCGCCGAGATCAGCTCCGCGGCGGGGCCGCTGGTGGCCTGGGCGGCGACTTCAAAACCTGCGGCGCGGAGTTTTTGCGCGGTTTCCTCCAGATAGTAGCGGGCGGTGTCGTCCACCTTGCCCGCGCGGAGGATGTGGCAGCGCAGTCCTTTGAGCAGAGGATTGCTCACCACGAAATCGACCGCCTTCAGCACGCTGGGGCCGCCATCGTAGGCGATGAGGAAGCTCTCGACGGGCTTGAAGGCGCGTGAGGCCACCAAGACAGGCCGCACGCTGGTGCGAATGACACGCTCCACCTCGCTGCCGAGGTGGCCTTTGGCGAAGTCGCAGTGCTCGCCGCGTTTCCCGATGACGACGAGCGCCGCGGCGGGCTCCAGCTCCTGCAATGTCTCCACCAGGGTGCCGTGACGTTGCAGCGTCTCGACGTTGGCGATGCCTGCCGCGTGGAGCTTCTTTTCGGCATCTTCGAGGATGGCCTTGCCTTTGAGGCGGGCCACCCGGGCCTGCGTTTCTTCGAGCTTCACGAGTTCAGCGGTGAGCTCCGCGCTGGCATCAAAGCCGATCGTGCCGGTGAGATCGCCGCCGTGGGCGAGTTCGCGATGAGGATCGAGGACATGCAGCACTTTGACGCCAGCGCCCATGCGGGCGGCAGCCCAGGCGCTGTGATCATAGACACTGGGGGCGTAGAGGGAGCCGTCGGTGCAGGAAAGGAGGTGTGACATGAGGTGGTGACGTTGAGTTTAGTGGGCCAGCAGGCGCTCCAGGGCATCGGGCTTGTCATGAATGCCGAGGCGGTCCACGAGCGTGGCGCTGGCTTCGTTGAGGCCGAGGATTTCCACCTCGGCTCCCTCGCGGCGGAACTTCAGCACCACCTTGTCCAATGCCGAGACGGCGGTCAGGTCCCAGAAGTGTGCGTGAGTCACATCAATGACGATCTTTCCCAGCACCTCTTTGAAATCGAACTCGCGCACAAAGGCATCCACCGAGGCGAAAAAGAGCTGCCCATGCACCTTGTAGGTGCGGCACTCGCCCTCCAGCACACTGCGCACCCGCAGCACCTGGCCGACCTTTCTGGCAAAGAACAACGCGCTGAGCAGCACACCCACACCGACGCCGATGGCGAGATTGTGCGTGAACACGACGACAAGCACGGTGGAGAGCATGACGATGCTGGAGGTGCGCGGGTGGACGCGCAGATTTTTGATGGAGGACCAGGAGAAGGTGCCGATGGACACCATGATCATCACCGCCACCAGCGCGGGCATGGGAATCTGCTTCACCCACGGATTCAGCACCACGAGCAGGATGAGCAGAAAAACGCCCGCGACCAAGGTGGAAAGCCGCCCTCGGCCGCCCGATTTCACATTGATCACCGATTGACCGATCATCGCGCAGCCCGCCATGCCGCCAAAGAGCCCTGCGGCGATGTTGGCAATGCCCTGGCCGGTGCATTCGCGGTTTTTATCACTCGGCGTGTCCGTCATCTCATCCACGATCTGCGCGGTCATGAGAGACTCCAGTAGGCCCACGGCAGCGAGTCCGGCGGAGTACGGCAGCACGATCCAGAGCGTCTCCAGTGTCCAGGGCACCTGCGGCCAGAGGAATACGGGCAGCGAGTCCGGCAGCGCGCCGAGATCCCCCACGCGGCGCACATCGAGCTGGAGGACGATGGCGATGACGGTCATCACGATGATGGCAACGAGTGGTGAGGGCACCGCCTTGGTCAGGCGCGGCAGCAGGTAGATGATACCGAGCGCGCCAGCCACCATGGCATACACAGTGAGGCCCGCGCCTTTGAACTCGGAGAGCTGGGCCATGAAGATCAGAATGGCCAGCGCATTGACGAAACCGGTCATGACGGACTTCGACACAAAGCGCATCACATTGCCGATGCGGGCGAAGCCGGCGATGACTTGCAGCACGCCGGTGAGCAGCGTGGCAACGAGCAGGTATTGCAGCCCATGCTCCCTGACCAAAGTGACCATGAGCAGCGCCATTGCGCCGGTGGCGGCGGAAATCATGCCGGGCCGCCCGCCAAAGAAGGCGGTGACGACGGCGATGCAGAAGGAGGCGTAAAGCCCCACCTTCGGGTCCACCCCGGCGATGATGGAGAAGGCGATGGCCTCGGGGATGAGGGCGAGGGCGACGACGATACCGGCCAGGAGATCAGCGCGGATGTTGGAGAACCATTCTTGGGAGAGTTTGCTGGAGGACACAGAGACGGGGTGGCTTTTTCAGTGGGGATGCAGCCCGCAACGGTCGGCCTGGGGCCGCTTAACTCGATGCGCTCCGCGTGGCTGATGAGCCGTGGCACGCTCGGGAAGATGTCGGGTGTCAGCTTTCCATGAAGGCTTCCCCCCCCATGCGCAACTCGTTTTCCCGCGCGGCACGAAGGTCTGCGCAGCCCCTGAAGGCCAGGCATGACTGACAGGAAGCCAGGATGAGACCC
>JAIWOJ010000491.1 GCA_020216965.1 Prosthecobacter sp. | reverse complement strand
AGCTCGGCATCACGCAGGCTCGTGTGGTGGGTTGCTCTCTGGGCTCCGTCATTGCGCAGCAGTTGGCCCTGCGCCATCCGCAAAAGGTGAGAAGCATGATCCTGATGTGCACCTGGGCGCGCCAGGATCGCTTCGGCCTTTACACCTGGCAGCACCTGATGAAGTGCAAGGCGACGATGCGGCCGGAGGACTTCATGCATTATGTGCAGATGCTGATCTTTACGAAGCCGTGGTTCGACAACGACGATTGCTGGAACAACATGCAGCAAGGTCTGAAGGACGCGGCGATCAATCCCGCACCGCAGCCCCTCCATGCCATGGAGGCTCAAAGCGCCGCTGCCATCAGCCACAATACCATCCACGAGCTGAAAAATGTGAAGTGCCCCACGCTGGTCATCGGCGGGAAGAACGACACCTTCACCCCCAAGTGGATGAGCGAGGAAGTCGCCGCTGCCATTCCAGGAGCGGACCTGCATTTGTATGATGATGCGGGCCATGCCTTCCACTGGGAGTGCTTGGCTGACTTTAACCCACGCACCACGGAGTGGCTGCTGAAGCACTAAGCGGGCGTGCTCCCTTTTACATCGCAGGTGCCACGGCCACTGGGAAATCCACACTGGCCGTGGCGCTGGCGCAGGAGGTGGGTGGGGAAATCGTCAACGTAGATGCTTTCCAGCTCTACCAGGGGCTAGATCTGCTGACCGCAAAGCCGAGCGTGGCGGCGCTCCAAGCCGTCCCACATCATCTGTACTCTGTCCTGGCCGCTACAGATGCCTGCGATGCCCAGCGCTACCGGCAGATGGCGCTGGAGGTGATCCACGAAATCCACGCGCGCGGCAGGCAGGCCATCGTGGTGGGAGGCTCAGGGCTCTACCTGAAGGCGCTCTCCCATGGCTTGGCAGAGCTGCCTGCTGGGGATGAGGAGCTGCGTGCCACCCTGCGGGAAATGCCGCTGGAGGAAAAACAGCGCCAGCTCTTAGCACTCGATCCTGACGCGGCGGAAAATGTGCCGCTGGCGAATCCACGCTATGTCGAGCGCGCTCTGGAGATTTGCCTACTGACGGGGCAGCCGCAGTCCGCGCTGCGGCGCAACTTTGCCAAAACCCAGCCCTGGGGCAGCGGCATCGTGCTGCAATGGGACCGTGCCACCCTGCACCAGCGCATTCACCAGCGTGCTACCGCGATGGTGGAGGGTGGACTCCTTGCTGAGGTGGCCGCTTTTTCCACCAGCGGCGGAGCCTTGGAAAAAGCCATTGGCCTCTCCGAGATGCAGGCACACCTGCGCGGGGAATGCAGCTTGAAGGAGGCACAGGAGGCGATGGAGCAGGCCACACGCAGGTATGCCAAGCGCCAGGGCACCTGGTTTCGGCGAGAGGGGTGGCTAAAACCTTTCCCGCTCGTCGCAGACCAGCGGGTCGAGCAGTGCGTCAGCGCTGTGGTGGAGCTTTTTCCCCATCTCAGGGGATGACGCATTGGGCAGGCCAGGCAGCATCCTTCGCGCTTGCCATGCTGAATTTTGCCACGAAACAAAAGGGCTGAACGCTCTATGCACGAACCTGGAGAGACGCCCTCATTTCCTACCGCTGAAGAACTCGCAGCGGGGCTGCCTCAGTTTGAGGTAGAGCAGTGCATTAGCAGTGGTCAAGAAAGCGCCATCTATCTAGGCAGCCAGCCTGCCCTAGACCGCCGCGTGATGATCCGTGTCATCGCAGAGCCTACCACTGAGGAGGCTGCAGCGCGGCTCATGGAGCGCCTGCGTGCCCGCGCTCGGCTGGTGCATCCGCGCATCGTGGCCGTGTATGATTTTGGCCGCACGAGCAACGGGCATCTCTACCTTGTCACCGAACATGTGGATGGCCGGATGCTCTGCGATCTGGTGCAGGAGCGCCAAGTGCCGCCTAAGATGGCCTATGGGCTGGCGCTCCAGCTTTGTGACATTCTCACCCTCCTGCACAGTCAGGGCACCCTCCATGGCTCTCTGAGCACCCGCACCCTGCTGGTGGATCGTGATGGACAGATGAAGGTCACAGGCATCGGGATGTGTGTCGCCCCGTCGGGAGAAATTTCTTGGCTGCATGAAGGCTCAGCCTCCATTGAACAAGACCTTTATGATCTGGGGCTCGTGCTGCACGACATGTTTGCCAAAGAACCCGTGGCTGCGGATGGCAAGGTCTCTCGGAATATCCCACCAGCCTTTGGTGCCGTGCTCCGGCGCTGCTTGCATCCTGAGCTTGCCCGCCGCTTTGCCAGTGCTGCCGAGATCAAAGAAGCTCTCATCCATGCACTGCGCACCCAGCAGAGTGCGGCTGCAAAATCCGCCGCCAGCAAACCCAACGCCAGCACACCAAGCCCGCCACAAGCTCAGCGGACCTCTTCAGCGGACCAGACCACGATACCCGCCGCCAGCAAACCTGCCGCAGCAGCAGCCCCCGCCCCCCCACGTTATGCGCCAGGCCGCCCTCCTGCACCCATCGTGCGCGCGCAGCCATCCTTCATGCGGCGGCTTGATGACTTCCTCTGGTCTTGCCTACGCTATGGATTGCACCTCAGCGTCTTTGTCGTCACTGGCATCATCCTTTTCATCTTTTATGTGATGAAGGATAAGATCATCCTCAATGCTGAGGATGCCGCTAGCCCACCGCCAGAGCCAGAGCTGCCTGCGGAAATGCTCGGTGCACTGCCTGCCGCCCCCATGCTCCCTGAGCAGCCTGCGGCACCTCTTTCTAAACCCATCACCTTACCACCGCCAGACCCCCTAGCGGGCCTCAATGCCGAATACCGCGCCGCCGTGCAGGCAGAGGCCACGGCAGCTCTTGAGAAAGTGAACCTCAACGAGCTGCCTGCCTTTCAGAAAGAGCTAGAGCGCATCCAAAACGGCCAACCTGTGCCCGCAACCGACGAGCCAGGCATTCCCGCTGCCCTCAAGCGCCTCCGTGAAGAGTATCGCCGGAAGCGGGA
>JAIWOJ010000490.1 GCA_020216965.1 Prosthecobacter sp. | reverse complement strand
GTCCATCTGGAAGGCGAGGAGCATGATGTCAAACATGAGGCGCAGGTGGTCTTCGCTGCTGGCAGGGATGCCGGCGGCGGGACGACCGAGCGTGACGGTCTTCACGGTGGGCTGCCAGCCTTGGCCGTTGGTCTCGGCTTGGCTAATTTTTTCAGCGAGCTCGACTCGCTGCTCAATCTCGCGCACGGAGGTGAGGTATTCGTCAAGCTTCTGCTTGTCGCGGCTGCTTAGCTTGGGCTTCAGGCTATGTGCGTCTTCGAGCACGAGGTCGAGGATGCTTTTATCTCGTTTGCGGCGGCTTCCGTCGTCAAAAAGCTGGTCGAATGCCTGCTGGGGGAAGATTTCCTTCGGCGCGGGTGTGGTGGGCGTGCTCCAAGAGATGTAGGCGGAATAGATCGACGTGAAGCCGCTGTCGGTGCTGTAGCTAGGACGCTCTGTGCCCAGCACGACGCTGGGGACGGGCGTGAACTTGCCTGTGTGGGCGGCGATGAGCTGGTCCATCGTGGTGCCGACTTCGACATCGGTAGTGGTCTTTTTTACCTTGAGACCGCTGAGGACGTTCATCTTCGGGTAGTGCCCACCTTCGCCTTCGACGGTGGTAGGGTTCCATAGACCTTGGAAGACATTCACATGCTTCTTGAGCCCTTCGAGCGGGCTAAGTGACTTTTTGAATACCATGCCGCCGGGCGTTATTTCGGCACCCCAGTGGTGCGGATTCACGCCATTGCCGGTAAAGCACACAGCGAGCCGACGTGGCGCGGCGTTGCTTTTGACAGATTCAGCTCCGAAAGCGCAGAACGACTCCAGCCACGGTAGGCCGAGGGCCACACCGGTGCCACGGAGGAAGTGACGACGGGAAGTTTTCATCATGTTGGGGGGTAGGTAGGACACGCACTGAGTGTGCGATTTTTTGCAGTCTTCTCAATCAAAGCACCTTGGAGACCCAAAATGGGGGCAGGATGTGGGCTTTTCCATAGCATGACTTGCCATCCCTACATGGCTCTGGCATGAGTGGGATTGATGAAAAGCATGACTGGATTTGGCCGAGGAGAAGCGCGGCAGGAAGCAAGCGGTATTACCTGGGTGGTAGAGTGCTCTAGCGTGAACCGCAAACAATTGGAAATCAGCGTGAGCCTACCCCGTGATGTAGCGGACCTTGAGGCACAGATTCGCAGTCAGGCTGCAGCGTTCTGCTCAAGGGGGAGGATTAGCATCCAAGTCCGAGCGGATCGTGGGGTGGGAGCCCACTCGTTTCCTCAAATTGATGCAGAGGCTATCCAGGCATACCTAGAGCAATTACGCAGGCTTGCGGAACAGTTGGAGATTCCTGCCGACATCACCTTGGCTGAATTGTTGCGCCTGCCCGGCGTATTCGTCACTGAAGGCACCGTCCGGCCTGTGGAGGATCTTTGGCCTACCGTGCAGGTGGCACTGACCACTGCCCTGACGCAGATGCTAGAAATGCGAACCGCTGAGGGGGCAAATCTCCGAGCTGATGTGGAGATGCGACTGGCGGGAATCGAGAGCCTTTTGCAGAAAATCACCACACTGGCTCCCTCAGTGCCAGTGAATCAGCGCCAACTTTTGCATCAGCGTCTTGAGCAAGCAGGGCTGCCATTGCCGATGGATGATGAAAGATTGCTGCGGGAGATTGCCCTGTTTGCCGACAGGACGGATATCTCGGAGGAACTCGCCCGCGCGGCTAGCCACCTGCGTCAGTTTCATGCCTATTTGGCCTCAAGCGAACCTGTTGGGCGTAGCTTGGACTTTCTCGTTCAGGAGTTTTTTCGTGAGTTCAATACCATGGGTGCAAAATGCGCCCACGCAGCCATCGCTCATCATGTGGTTTCAGCCAAGACGGAGCTGGAAAAGATCCGCGAACAAATCCAGAACATTGAGTGATTGCCAATTCATTCACAGAGCTGTCTTGCCAAGACAACACGCAGGGGCCACACTGACCGTGTTCTAATTTCCTTTCATCATACCGATGGTCAAAAAGCTTCTACACACCCGCTATCGCGTCAACGACCTCGAAAAAACCGTGGCCTTTTACAAGGAGGTGCTGGGCTTAGAGGAAGTGCGGAGGCATAAATCACCCCGAGGCTCAGAACTGGTCTTCTTGAAGACTCCCAATAGCGATGAACTGATTGAAATCTGCTCTTATCCCGCTAGCGGGCCGGTGCAGCTTGGCCCCGATGTGACTCACCTTGCTTTTGAGGTGGAGGATTTGGAAAAATTCGCCCTCCACGCCGCAGCCTGTGGCTATCCTCTCTCTGATGGCCCTACGGCGAGTTCGAGCGGAACCTTTGCATTCATTGATGCACCGGAGGGCTACGAGATTGAACTCATTCAGTATCACAAATGAGGAGAGTTTCGTGCAAAATTTACGTTGAAACCTGAACAACTCACCTATGGACTTCGATTGGCTCGGCGTATCTTTTGATCTCTCCAAACTGCCCCCCAAAGACATTGAGGAGTCTTTTGAAGACCCATTTTCGCTAAAACTGCTGCCAGACGAGAATGCAGATGGCACGGCTACGCGTTATTACAATCTGGGAAAATCTCTCGGAGGTCGTGCCGTTTTCAGTGTTTTCTGGACAGACGGGAAACGCTACCGGGTTATCTTTGCGCGAGATATGACAGCCTCTGAACACGATTTCTTCGAGAGGAAAAAAGCTGAGGACGTTTGATAGCTTTACCCACCCCACATCATGGAAACACGCCGCAAAGGAGACACAACATTTACCAGCAGGCCCACTGTCTTGGAGGCAGAACTGCCTTTGGTGCGGCTGTGGAAGGATGTTCCCACGTTTGAGACAGAGGAGGATGAGGGGCGTTTTTGGGCGGCTCATCAGTTGGATGCACGGCTCATGCAGATGTCGATCCACCGCAACGATGTTAGGGAATCTACAACCATCACGCTGCGTTTTGATCCAAGAATGCTTAGCCGCATTAAGAGAAT
>JAIWOJ010000489.1 GCA_020216965.1 Prosthecobacter sp. | reverse complement strand
TCTGGCAGACTCGTGGTGTTCATGGTCGTCGGGGGGGGTGTTTCCTGTGTTAGGTTTTGACACCATGTCCGCGGTGCAGGTTCGGTTAAAAACCTGCCATTCTGCCGATTTCGGGGCCGCCTGACCGCGCTATGCAGCTAGGGATGGGGGAAAAATGAGGCTCGTTTCAGTCCTGCGCCTTTTGCTTGGCCTTCTTGGCCGCGCCGGGTGCTTTCTTTTTCCAGAGATCGATCGGCACGGCGTTTGCCTGGCGAGGACCTGGGGTGCTGCGCCCTTCAGCGATGAGGGCTTCGAGCTTTTGGGTCAGGCGGGCGACGATGTCAGGGTGATCTTTGGCGAGGTTGCGGGTCTCCCCTAAGTCATCCTCTAGATTGAATAGCTGCACGGGTGGGGCATCGGCAGGTTCCTGACCGGGCCGGGGCGCGCTCCAGCCGCCGCTACCGGGGCAAAGGCAGAGCTTCCAGGGGCCTGCGCGCATGGCAAAGTGGCCCGCGATGCTGTGGCTGACGAGCGATTCGCGGCGTGGGCCGGTGGCTGGTTGGTCCAGCAGCGCGGGTAAGAAGCTGAAGCTATCCTCGGCGGCATTTTCCGGCAGGGTTGTGCCGGTGATCTCGGCCATCGTCGCCATAAAGTCAGTGAGGCAGGTAAGCTGGGCACTGGTGCGACCGCCCTTGACGCGAGCAGGCCAGCGCACAAGGAACGGCACGCGGTGGCCGCCCTCATAGATGTCTGCCTTGTGGCCGCGGTAACGACCGCTGGGGTTGTGGCCTTTCGCCAACAGCTCGGGGTAGTCCGCGCTGGGTGAGCAGCCATTGTCACTGGTAAATATGACCAGCGTGTCCTGGGCCAGACCTTGCTGATCCAGTGCCTGAAGCAGGCGGCCTACTTCGGCATCGGTTTCCATGACAAAATCCGCGTATTGATTCAGGCCGCTTTTTCCCTGCCAGGCGGGGTTTGGCAGGATGGGCGTGTGCGGGGAGGCGAGGGGCAGGTAGAGGAAGAAAGGTTTGCCGTTCTTCGCATCTGCAGCTTTGCCATGGATCCAGGCGATGGCTTGATCGATGAAGGTGCCCAGTACTTCATATCCTGTGAAGCCAGGGGCAGCGGGTCCTTTGCGCGTATCGCGTCCAGTTTTACCATGCACCATGGGCAGGGCGCGGTCCTCTGTAGGCTGGGCGGTGACGCTTGTGCCCTGGATGAAGCAGTAGGGCACCATGTCCAGGGAGGCGGAGATGCCAAAGTAGTGGTCAAAACCCACGCTCTGCGGCCCGTTCGTGTGCGGCTGCGTAAAGTCCACGCTCCAGGCCTGGGCGGGGGACTCGATCGTCAACTCAGACACGGTCTGCCCAGGCTTGACCACCCAGTCCATGCCTAGATGCCACTTGCCGACGGCGGCGGTGTGGTAGCCGACCTTTTTGAGCATGTCTGCGACCGTGAGGCGGCCCTGCTCGATAAGGCGGGGGCTCAGCCCGCCAAGCACGCCGCTTTGCAGCTTGCTGCGCCAGTTGTAGCGGCCTGTCAGGGTGCCATAGCGCGTCGGCGTGCAGACGCTGGAGGGGGTATGCGCATCCGTGAAAACCACGCCCTCCCGGCCAATGCGGTCCATGTGCGGCGTGGGTATTTTCCCTTCGGGATTCAGCAAGCGCACATCCCCGGGACCAAGATCATCGCTGAGGATGAAGATGACGTTCGGATGCGCTGCCTCGGCGGGCGCTATGAGGGAAAGACTGGCGAAGAGAGGGAAAAGGCAGCGGAGCAAAGACATCGCTGCTAGGAACGCAGGCTAAACGGGCAGCTAGCAGAGAAATGCCCGCGCAGGGCAGGCGCGGGGGAGTCTGCTCAGGCCATCACGAGATCTCTGAGGGGCTCACGCTGCTGCTCCTGGGCCTGCTGAAAGCGCGCCACGACGGCCTGCGTGATGGCATTGAGCGTGGCCAGCACGTTCCGCCCACTGTAGGCCTCTGCCTCAAAGCTGAGGTGCGGCACGGGTCGGTTATTGAGCAGGTATTCCATGTACTCGACGGGAGCAAGGTTTGGCAGATCGCGCTTATTGTACTGCAACACGAGCGGTAGGCGCTCGATCCCAGAGCCATGGATGCGCAGATTTGCCTCGAGTGCCTGAAACGCCTGCAAGTTATCCCGCTGGCGGTCCATCTGACTATCCGCGACAAAGACGACGCCATCCGCCTGGCGGAGCACGAGCTGAAGCGTCGCATTGTAGGTCACCTGACCGGGCACGGTGTAAAGATGGAAACTGGTGCTGTAACCTGGCACGGCACGGCTATCGACGGCGAGAAAGTCAAAGAACAAAGTGCGGTCCTGGGAGGTGGAGAGGCTGACCAAATCACTGCGTCCTTGCGGATCCAGCTTGGCGTGGATTTGGCGCAGATTCGTGGTTTTGCCACTGAGGGGCGTGCCGCAATAGACGATCTTGAACCGCAGCGTGCGCGTCTTGTTGTCGATAGCAGGCATGATTTTTTAACGAAGCAGCTTCGCCATCTCCCGGGCGATGAGGGTGATCTTATCTCGCAGGCCCAGGGTGGGCTCAGCATCGTGCAGCACACCAAAAACCGCGTCATCAGGGAAGCAGAAAGTCATCAGACGATCTCCCGAATTCATGGTGAAGGTCTCTGCACCCTCGATGCCGATGAGGGGTGCCAGGGTGCGCAGATGGCTTGCAAGCTGGGTCGCTTGTTTTTGAAACTCACGCGCCTGCGGCTTGTGCGCACCAATGTGAGAGACCACCCTGCCCTGGTGGATGCACACACAGGCGGCGATGCCCGGTAGGCGGCAGACGAGCTCCACGACCTTTTGCGCGTCCAGCCCCACATCCGTATCTAGCAACGCGCGCAGCATGATCTGGCCGGGGTCTGCATCATGGGCATGGATGCCCACCGTCGATGCGCCCGCCGCTGTGACACGCGGGGCGGGCTTCGGAAGGCTGCTTTTCGCCGCAGGCGGCGGGGGTGGTTCAGGAAC
>JAIWOJ010000488.1 GCA_020216965.1 Prosthecobacter sp. | reverse complement strand
AGACGCCATCGCTGCTGCTGGCGGTAGCCACATCGGCTAGGGAAATGATGCGGAACTGCTTCGATGCCTCGCCGCAGATGAAGGTGAGGATATCGCGCAGAGCCTCAGCACCGAGACCGTCCAGCCCTTCGGGCATCAGACTGCGGCCCGTGTTCTCGCGCTTGTCGATCTCGCTTTTGGTGATCTCGCGCACACCCGCCTGGGTGGCGAGGGTGACGGTGGCACTGTTTTCGCTGGTAATGACGCCCTGCAGCAGCTCGCCCTTTTTCGTCGTGAGATTGAAGGCCCAGAAGCTCGGATCGACTTCACGGTTCGGATCGACGATGTGCACGAGCAGCTCGGCCGGACCATGCGCGCCCATGCCATCCAGCGGAGGCCCGACGGCGACGCCGATGTCGCCCAGCTTATGGCAGACGGCGCAGGCGGCGGTGAAGAGCATCTTGCCGTTCGCAGCATTGCCGGGCTTTTCGACCTCCGGCGTGAGTTTGGCGATGATGGCATCCTTCGCGGCGTTGTTGACCTGGAACAACTCATTAGCGCGGCGGGCGATCTGCTTATTCGGATGCGAGCGCAGACGGGCAACATCGCCGGGAGCGAACAGCTCGCGCTTGAGCGTGTCGGCCTTCACAGCGTCCAGCAAGGCGCGGGTGGCTTCGGGGCGTTTGAGGATGGCTTCGAACACCATCTGTTGGAGTCTAGGCTTTAGCCGACCCAATGAACTCACGAGCACCGCAGCATCTCCTTTTTCATCCACGGCCTGAATGATGGCCGCCTGCAAGTTTTCGGGGCTTCCTTCATCGCCTAAAGGCTTCACTCCAACTTCCGCATTCGGACCTCCAACGGCGATCAGGGCCTTGGCAGCATTTACGCGAGCCTGAACGGGTGCTGCGGAGTCGTTGAGTTGCTTGATGAATCTTTCTTGGGCCTCGGACATGGCACCCACGAGGTCTTGGCAGTTTTTCCAGCGAGAGACGATAGGCAAAACATCACCTGCCAGATCGCCGCCGAGTAGTTTTTTGAAGGCTGCTATGGGCGGAGGCATGTTGGCCATTTGCTCGTTCATCTGCTGGTTGATGCCTTGCAGAATGGCTTTCTTCACGACATCAGCCTTCGCGTCGGCATTCGCGCAAGCGGTGATGAGTTTTTCGGCGTTCGCGGGCAGCGCGGAGGGGAGAAGGGCGCTGACGAAGGACGGAAGGGAATCAAAGGACTCAAGAGACAGTGCGGCGGCGATGACTTCGGGTGCTTTGCCGGACGCGGCGGCGATGAGGGCGCTGCGAGTCCAGTCATCTTTGGCGGTGGCGTAGTCCTGGAGGAGCTTGTCGGCATTCGCGGCTTGTTTGGCGGCTTCGTAGGCACGCAAGGCTTGGCTTCCCTGCACACCTTTTGCCTCAGGTTTGTGCCGGTAAGCCGTGGCGGCGGGCGCTTTGGCTTCCTTGTGCTGCACCTTCCAGATGCGGCCGTAGTAGTGATCGCGGTCGGGGCGGACGGCGGCGTTGGCGGGGCCGTGGGTGGGGCCACGGGTGTCGTTGTGGATGACGGCTTGGTTGCAGAAGTCCACGACGTAAAGCGCGCCATCCGGGCCAACACGGACCTCGATGGGACGGAACCAGAGGTTCTTGCTGCGGATGAACTCGGTCTGCTCACGGCCGGGCTCGCGCTTAGCTTTGTAGGTGACGCCGTCGGGCTCGACCATGAAGTGGCTGACGATGTTCAGCGTGGGCTCGGTGGTGAAGTAGCCGTAGTTCCACTTCGCAGGCCAGGCACCGCCTTCATAGATGGCGCATCCCGCGGCGGCGGTGTAGCTGCCGACCTGGTCAATCTGCACATAAGCTTGCTGCTCCCAATGCATGGCCGGATACGTCGGCTCGCGCGGCAGGAGGCCGTTCGTGCCGCTGACGCCGGGCAGCTTGCCCTTCGCCAGCACATACTCCGGCAGCACGACGTGGATGAAGTGATTGCCACTCGTCGGCTGCGTGTAGAAAACCTGGCCGTCGCTGGTGATGTCGAGACCCCAGGTGTTGCCACCACGGGAGGCGTATTGCTCGAAGGCGCTGCCGTCCGGCTTGAAGCGCACGACCCCGGCCCCAATGGGGCCGAAGCCCTTGCTGCCGTCGCCGGATTTCGCGTCGTCGGTGCTGGAGTAGCCGTGCGTGGCATAAATCCAGCCGTCGAGGCCCCAGCGCATGTTGTTGATGACGGCGTGGGTGTCACGGGTGCCGAGGTTGGTGTAGAGCTTGGTGCGTTTGTCGGCCTTATCATCGCCGTTGGTGTCCTCAAAGAACCAGATGTCCGGCGCGGCGCAGACGATGACGCCGTTTTTGTAAAATACGCTGCTGGTGGCCAGCTCAATCTTGTCTGCAAAGACGGTTTTCTTGTCCATGACGCCGTCGCCATTCGTGTCCTCGAGGATGCTGATGCGGTCCTCGGGATCCCGCGCGTATTGGCCGGGCTTGAGTGAGCCGGAATCCATCCATGGCTGGACGTTGGCTTGGCGCAGGCCGTTGGGATATTCAGGAGTTTCGACGACCCAGAGGCGGCCCTTTTCGTCCCAGTCAATGTTCATCGGGTTGTTGATCAGCGGCTCGGAGGCGACCAGGCTCAAATTGAACTCGGGATGCACTTCGAGGTGCTTCGGCAGGTCCTGCGGACGGGGCGCGCCGCCTTCGACGTAGCGCAGAGCGTCGCCGAGTTCGTCGGGCTTGCAGAGCTCGTCCACGTTCTCGCGTTTGCCCGCCCAGGCGATGCCACGCAGGATCATCGTGCGCAGACCGTTGTGGGAAAAGTTTTTGTACCAATGGCCGGGGATGCAGGTGAACGCGCGGTAGGTAGTCGTGGAAGCGGTGCCCTCACCGCTCTTTCCGATGTCCGAGGCACCCTCGCCACGGTTTTCAGGCTGCAAGGCACCGACGGCACCGGATTTAAGCGACGAGGGCGTCGCTTCTACTTCATAAGACGAGGGCGTCGCTTCTACTTCATAAG
>JAIWOJ010000487.1 GCA_020216965.1 Prosthecobacter sp. | reverse complement strand
TCAGGGGTTGGTTTGGCGGCGGCGACGCTGTCTTTGTCGGAGGCACCGCTGTCGATCCACCATTTCAGCAGGGCGATTTCTTCCTTAGTCAGTTGCGGCTCGTCGCTAGGCGGCATGTGCTCATCGTCATCTTGGGGGAGGAGGGCGCGGACGAGGAGGAGGCTCTCCTTGCTGTTCTTGGGAAGGACGGTGTTGGCTCCTTCGCTACCGCCTTTCATGATGGAGGCAAAGTCGTGAAGCTGGAGTTTGCCTTTCTTTTTCTCCTCGCCGTGGCAGGAGACGCACTTGGCCTGCATGATCGGGGCGATGATGTCTTGATACACGAGTGCCTTCGCGGCCAGGGCGGGGTCCAATTTCGCGGCTGGGGCGGCTGCGGCTGCGGGTTTAGCCGCTTCTGTGGGCTTGGCTGTGGATGTCGCGGCGGCGGCTGGTGCTGCGGCTGGTGCGGCTGGTGCGGCTGGTGCGGCGGCGACGATGGCGACCGGCTTGGCATCGTCTTCGGCTGTCCAGCCGTTGTTGATGTGTGCCTGGGGTAGCTTGGCCCGCAAGGCGGCGACGCCTGCCTTGGTGACGCCGCTCTGCCAGAGATAGAGTGCCTTCAGTTTGGCCAGCCCGGCGAGTTTGGGCAGCCCGGCGTCAGTGACTTTGGTATTGTATAAATTCAGATATTCGAGCGAGGCGAGCCCTTGAAGGTGATCCAGCCCTGCATCGCTGATGCCGGTGTTTTCTAGGTGCAGCTCAGTCAAATTCTTCATGGCTGCTACCTTGGCCAGCCCTGCATCGGTGATCTGGGTGCGGGCGAGGTCGAGGGAGGCGATTTTTTCTGCGAGGGGCGCAAGGACATCCAGGCTGGCGTCAGTAAATTCCTTGGCGACGTTGAGGGCAGTGAAGCGATAGGTCTTGGCATCCGCCGCGATGGGCATGAGAGAGGCTCCGCTGGCGTTGGCCTTGTCGATGGCAGCCTTTAGTGTGGGGTCAAGAGCAGGCTGGTCAGCGGCATGCAGGCTGAGGGTGAGGATGAGCGGAAACAGCAGGTGTTTTTTCATGCGAGGGGGGACGTGGACGGGTGCAGTGAGTGAACTTGGCAAAAAACGCGCGGTAGGGAGGCCACCTTCCAAGGCGGTTCGAGATCAGAGTTTGACAGCTTCTTTGGCCTCGGCGGGAAATTGGGCCTCTGAGACTTTTTGGTTGGCACTGGCTCCCGCCTGGATCCAGTAGCGGATGGCGGCCAGTTCTGCCGGGGTGACTTGCTCTTTGCCTTCAGGGGGCATGTGCTCATCGTCATCCAGAGGTAGCAAAATTCGCTGAATGGTCAGGCTTTCCTCAGGCTTGCCTGGGACGATGTTGTTGCCGTTTTCGCCGCCTTTCATCGCTACTTCGTAGGTGTCAAGGCGCAGGTCACCTTTCGATTTTTCCTCGTTGTGGCATTTGTTGCACTTGGCCTCAAAGATCGGCAAGATCACATGCTGAAAGACGAGTTTATCCCCGCTGGAGACCGTCTCAGGCGCTGGAGTCATGGGTGGAGGTGGGGTGGGCGTCGGAGCTGATGCGACGGGGGCTGGCGTGCTCTCAGGCTTGGGTACCTCGGGTGCTGGGGGTGGGGGAGGGGCAGGCTCTGCCTTCGGTTTTTCCACAAAGCTCAGCATCCACTTCTCCACGCTGATCATCTGGCTCTTCAGGGGTTCGGGGGCGTGTTCGGTCAGGAATTTGGAGCCATGGCTCATATTGCCGCCAAAGTGCGCCCCTAGACCCATCAGGCCAAAGCTGCTAAAGAACAGCGCACGGTAGGCATGCATCAGGTCGCGGTTCGCATGGCTCATAGAAAAAAGGCGCACCACCAAGGCCAGCAGCACCCCTGCTGTGCCCACCAGGGCCAGGGTCTGGTGCAAGGTGAAATTGCCACCTTCATACCCCCCCTCGCGGGAGAGCATGATGCCCGCTAGCACCGCCATAACGGAACCAGCCGCACCGACCCAGAGCGTCAGCAAGGCCGCTGCCCCCAGGCTTTCCTCCCCCCGGCGCGAAAGGCAGAGCAGCTCCATCAGGCAGAGCAAGCCCAGTGCCCCCACGGGCAGATGCAGCAGGATGGGGTGAAATCGCCCAATAAATAGCACCATCCCAGGTGCCTCCGTCTTGGGTGCCTCATACATCGGGGGAAAGGCGAGCAGACCGATCAGGAAACCGACGATGAGCAGCAGGCTACCCACCCAGGCTAAGGTGTAGGACCGGGGGGCTTCAGAGGCAGGGGAGGGGGAGGACATGGCTGAGGGATCTGGCTGGGAAACCTTCCATTACCAACGCACCTGAGCACGGCATTCCATCAGGGCAAGCTTGTCCTATCTTGCTCCTGGACGGGTGTTTTTGGGGGGCTGGCGGCGGATGGGAATTTGGCAAAATTATTGGGCTTCTGAACATATAGGATTGTTAAAATGTTAATATCACTTAAATAACTGCCAGTTTCCATGCCCGCGAATGCTTACCGTCTGAATGCCCGCGAACGATCCGAACTGAAGCTGGAGAAGTCCAAGCCTGCGAACGTGCGCCGCCATCCCATGCGCCAAAAACAAGATCAGGTGCTGTTATGGAAAAAGATCATTGCCGCCGCGTTGCTCCTGCCCCTGGCCGTGGTCACCGCCTTTACCCTGGCAGAGGTGTTTTACCGTGCAATCACACGCGCTGAGTTTTGGCGGTCCGAGCAGTTTGTGTTCTTCAGCATGGGCGGCATCGCCTGGGCCTGTGCCTACGCGGCGGGGTGGCGTCCCGTGCATGCCTATGTGCTGGGGCATGAGCTGAGCCACCTGGTGGCAGCGCGTGCCTTCGGTGGGCGGATCTTTGGCTGGAGCGCCAGCCCATCTGGCGGCTATGTGGAGACGGACAAGACGAATACCTGGATCACCCTAGCCCCTTACATCTTGCCCTTTTACTCAGTCGCCGTGGTGCTGCTTTTTGGCTTTGCCGGTCTTTTTTTTGACTTGCGGCAGATG
>JAIWOJ010000486.1 GCA_020216965.1 Prosthecobacter sp. | reverse complement strand
TGTTTTCTGCCGGGATCATGGAGCCATTCTCGGTATAGCTGGGGCTGCTCTGGCTGTTCGTGTTGAGCACGAGTGAGGGGAAGCGCGTTTCGTGCCCGAGGTGCTTCGCCATGTATTGATCCAGGGAAATCGTGTTGCGTGAGGTGGCACCGCGCGAGTTTGGGCAGGCGGAGAAAATGCTGCCCTCTGCGGAATGCCCCCCCGAAACCCCAGGGTGGGAAGAGCCTGAGACCACCGTGAAGTCACCCCGAATGTCCTGGAGCGACTGGAGATAGCGAGAGGGCTTGTAGTCCGCTCCTTTCCCCTCCGGCACAAGGTTTGGGTTGTGTAACCCCAGGGCTAGGCTCATGCCAAAAAAGCGTTTGGCGCGGCCAGTCTCGCGGCTGACTGCCAGGGCGGGCGTCATGGCTTCGAGCATGGGCAGGCCGAGCATGATGCCAGCGCCGCGGAGCATGGTGCGGCGGGAGAGGTGTTTCTGAAAGGTGAACGTGCTCATGGGGGGATGGGTATGCCAACGCTCAGGAGGAGGCGGTCTTTCCGGCTTGCTGCTTCTGGGGCAAAAGCTGCGGACGGGAGGCAGTTGGAAGCCGAATTCCGGCAGACAAGTGTGTGCTCCCATCACGGGGAACTTGGGAATCCTGGATGAAAAGACAGATGCACCCCTGTTTTCCCGAGTAGGATGCGTTTTCAGCCCATGCGCAGCCGCACAATCCTCCTACCTGTTCCGCTCCCAGACTTTCTCACTGCGCCCCTTGAGGCTGAATATGTTTGTGTCAGCAGCCCCAGCGAGGATGTCGGCGGCATGGTGGTGCCTGGGGGGTATAGGGTGGAGCAAGATCTCTTAGCCCGGCTGCCAAAGCTCGAAATCATCAGCGTCTTTGGCGTGGGCTACGATGGGGTGCCGCTGGCGGCCTGCCGTGCGCGCGGCATCCGGGTGACGAATACCCCGGATGTGCTGACGGATGATGTGGCAGACATCGCTACGGCGCTCGTGCTGATGACGAGTCGTAGGCTGGTGGAGGCAGACCGCCATGTGCGTGCTGGGGAATGGTCACAGCAGGCGTTTCCTTTGGCCCATTCGTTGCGCGGGAAGATCGCCGGGATCTTGGGGCTAGGCAGGATCGGCAAGGCGGTGGCAAAGCGGCTGGAGGCCCATGGCATGGGCCTTGTTTATCATAGCCGCACCCGTCAGGAAGTGCCTTGGCGCTGGTGCAGCAGTGTGATCGAGCTGGCTGAGGCGTCTGATTTTCTCATCATTACCTGCCCAGGTGGGCCTAGCACAAGACACCTCGTGAGTGCGGAGGTGTTGAGCGCTCTGGGGCAGGGGGGGACACTGATCAATGTCTCCCGCGGCTCCGTGGTAGATGAACAGGCTCTGGTGCATGCGCTGGACCGCGGCATCATTCGCAGCGCTGGGCTGGATGTTTTTGAGCATGAACCCCAGGTGCCAGAGGCACTGCGTGCGCATCCCCACACGGTTTTGCTGCCGCATGTGGGCAGTGCCACCCATGAGACGCGGCGGGCGATGGCTGCCCTTGTGGTTGGCAATCTTCGGGCGCACTTTGCCAGCCAGCCGCTGCTCTCCCCGGTAGAGGAATGACCGGGGTGCTGGCTGGCCTCCGCCTATTTCTCGATTTTGATTTTGGGTACCTGGTTGCTGATCTTGCTAAAGAGATCCGAGAACAGGTTCCCGCCTTCCGTCTCCTGGTGGTGACGCATGTAGAGCCCGGTGATAAAGGCAGCAAAAAACAGGCCCATGATGAGGAGCGCCGTCAGGCAACCGCTTTCGGTCGTGTCTGGGTAGCCTGTCACCCGCACGGCGCGCGGCTTGGCGGGTGGACGCTGGATTTTTCGGTAATCGACCGGCATGGCGACCGGGGGCTCGTCCTTTGGCGGCAGCTCTGGAGGCGGGACATAAATCACGGCAGGCGTGGCGGTCTCCTCCGCAGGCTCAGCAGGTGCATCACCTGCATAAAAAACCGCCTGGATGTCCCCGAAGCCGATGCGATCTCCCTCTTTGAGCACGGCTTCCTCCACGTTCACACCATTGACCCGCGTGCCATTGCTGGACTGCTGGTCGATGAGGGTGCAGCCGCGCTCATCCATCTCAATGATGGCGTGGTGACCAGAGACTGAAGGGCAATCCAGCACGATGATGCTATCGGGATGCCGTCCCACAGTCGTCGTGCCGGGCTCCAGCACATGGGACATAGACGAGCCTTCCTCGAGGTAAAAGACGAGCGTTGCCATGTTTTGAGGGGGGATTCGGGAGTGGATGCCGCTGTTTTGCGGATCAGGGCTAAAAAGCCCTGGGTTTCACGCTGTGCAATATGTATGTTCGCATCCTACGATTCTCAGCGTAGGTTCTCTCATCACATGCCATACCCCAGCCTGCTCCGTTTTGCCGCCTACAGCCTTCTGGCCTGCCTTTTTTTTACCACGCAGCTCCATGTCCACGCCGATGATGCCGATGAGGCAGAGGCGGCAGCCCTGGCTCTGGCACGGGATCAGGAACGCCTGGGCGGTTACAGTTTCCGTGCCGAGGTCTGGACGGGCAGCCTGCCGCGTGATCTTGGCAAGGCGGTGAAAATGCAGCTTTTCAAGGGCAACGATTACTGCATCGGCGTGGCTGTGCCGAGGAAGTCTGGGGTGCGTGTCACAGGGGCCGTGCTTGATTTCCAGGGCCAGCCTGTGGGTGAAATCCAGCCCGTGCTGGATGGCTGGGGATTCCTGCTCTTTTTTAAGCCGAAAAAGACCGGGGTCTATGTGGTGGTGATCCGTCAGGAAGACGGCGCAAAACGCCGCGACACGGCCTGCGCGCTGGTGACTGGCTACAAGTGAAGCAGGATTTGGAAGACACCTAAACCTAAATTCAGAGATAAGAACCGCAGATAACGCAGAGGATGAGTGTGTGAGGAAGGTCAGCCCACGCACCTGATTTGTGTCTCTATGATTTCATCCATCCCTTTGAAAATGAGGTTAATGAACAGC
>JAIWOJ010000485.1 GCA_020216965.1 Prosthecobacter sp. | reverse complement strand
TCGGTCTTGAAAACCGAAGTGGGGGTAACCTCACCGTGGGTTCGAATCCCACCCTCTCCGCCACTAGATCGCTTTGCCAATCGCTTCGCGTTGCTCAGGCGTCTAGAGCTTCGCGGCAGCGTCTTGGACTGCGGTAGCATTAGCTACCGCTTTTCTGGGGGTGGATGCAGGACCAAGGGATCGCGATTCCGTGACCCGGCGTTTCCTGCTTTTCAGATGGCTGCAAGGGCAGCGTGAACCTCCCCGAAAGCGGCGGCTACTGCCGCGCGCACTCCAAGACGCTCCGCGCCTTTCTGGCGATGCTGTGTAACTTACAAACGGCACCGGGTGCTCCGCCTCAATGGCTGTGCGATTCTCCTGTGGCTCCATAGGCCAGGGTGTCCTCTTTTGTGAGGCACTGCGCTTGCATTTTGGGGGTGGGATGGGCAGGCTGGGGGGATGTTTTTTGGCTTTCTGCGCGTTTTTGCCACTGGATGGCTGCTGATGGGCTTGCTGGGATGCTCAGCCGGCAAGAGCCGCTGGGAGTACCGGTATGTGCCGGGAAAGACGGCGGTGATCATCGGGGGGCGGGCGGTGCCGCCTGCGGGGTTGCCGAGGCAGGTGATGCAGGCGCTGGCGGCGGGCAATGAAATCGCTGGGATGCCTTACAAATATGGGGGAGGGCACCGGAGCTTTTTTGACAGCGGTTATGATTGCTCAGGCACGGTGTCTTATGCGCTGCATGGGGCGGGGCTGATTCGCAGTCCGGGCACTTCGGACAGTTTGCGGAGTTTTGGCCGCAAGGGGGAGGGGAAGTACATCACAGTTTATTCCAAGAAGGGCCATGCGTTTATCGTCATCGCAGGGCTGCGTCTGGATACGGGGTACAATGGGGAGAATGAGGGGCCAAAGTGGTCCACGCGCTCGCGTCCGATCCAAGGCTATGTGGCCCGGCATCCGCCAGGGCTGTGAAAGGGGCGGTGCTGGGGTGGGGGGGGCTCAGAGGCCGAGCATTTCTGCGACGGCTTCGCGCTTGAGGCGGAGTTCACGCCATTCGTGGTCAAAGGCGCTGCCGCCGACGATGCCGCAGCCGCTGGGTAGCCTGGCTTCTTTGCCTTTCCAACTGACGCCGCGGATGGCGACGATGAGGTGGCAGGGGGCTGCTTTGCCAGGCTCTGCGAAGCCAAAGGGGGCACCAAAGAAGCCGGGGACTTCAAGCTGGGCGCGGTATTCCCGTAAGCGGGCTAGCCAGCCTTCTTCACGGGGGAGGCAGCCGACGGCGGGTGTGGGGTGGAGGCGCTGGATGAGGGCATCGACACTGGTGGGGGTGCTGGGCGTGACGCGCAGGCGTGTCAGGAAGTGGAGGAGGCTGCCGGCTTGGCAGAGACCTCTGGGCTCTCTTTGCACGGTGCCAAGGTCTGCGAGCTGGTCCTGGAGGTAGCGGACGACGATTTCGTGCTCCTCGATTTCTTTGACGTCGTGGAGGAAGGCGTCTTGGGAGCCTGGCTTGGCGGTGCCTGCGAGGGCCATGGTTTCGAGCGTGCCGTCCTGGATGCGGACAAGGAGCTCAGGGGTGGCACCAAGGAAGCCCTGGTCTGCCTGCACCCAGGCGTAACCCCAGGTGTTGTCTGGGGCGGCCATGACGCGCTCAATCAGCCGCACGGGGTGCCCGGTGAGGATGCTGCCGTTTTCGGTGAGCACGGGCACCATTTTTTCCAGACGG
Source organism: Prosthecobacter sp. (assembly GCA_020216965.1). GTDB lineage: Bacteria > Verrucomicrobiota > Verrucomicrobiia > Verrucomicrobiales > Verrucomicrobiaceae > Prosthecobacter. Next base: position 1,305 of record JAIWOJ010000485.1, on the reverse strand, counting down.
CGGGCCAGCACTTCACGGCGGATGCGGCGGAAGGCCATCTTAAACCATTCGGTGGCAGGTTTGGACCACTGGACCTGGGGCACCTGGGCACCATTCCAGCCTGCGTTTTGGGCGAGGGTGGCCTGGGAGACCTCGGTGAGCTCGGTGGGCCGCTTCCAGGGCAGGGGGTCGGTGAGGTCAAAGTCGTTCACATAGAAGGCTCCCCCATCGGCGGGGAGGGTCGGGAGTGCCTCAAAAGGCCCCCTGCCGATCCATGCCCTGCCGCTTGGCAGCCTGAAAAGTGCGATGTCCGTCATGTGAATGCTTTCATAGTGAAACGCGCGCGGGTGGGTGCAAGGATGAGGCGACCTCATTTCCTAGTTTGCATTTCCTGGCGGGACAAAGCACCTGTCAGGCCGATATGCGACTCGTTCACTTTGCTTATTTTCTTACGGCGGCGCTGCTGGCCGTCACGACGTATCTGGCCTGGGAGGGCCAGCAGGCGGCGCGTGGTGCCAGGGAGGAGCTGGATTTTCTGAAGAAGAAACAGGCGGCTCAAGAGGCCGGGACGGCGGTGGCGAGCGCGTTTTCCCCCGTCGCAGGGGCGACGCCGGCAGCCACCATCACCCCGCCGGTGCCTGGGGTGCTGGCGGCACCTACCCAGCCGGCGGGAGCTGCCACGGCTGTCACGGGTGCGGATGAGCTGCCTGGGGGCGGGCTGACGATCCCCAAGGCCGTGGCAGAGGCGGAGGCCAAGGGAATCAATACCAACACCCTGACGCCTGCCCAGAAGCAGGTGAAGGCCGCCCCGGCGGTGGCCAAGATCAAGACGATCGTGAAGGATCAGGGTTTTGTGGTGCTGGATGCCGGTTCCAAGCAGGGGCTGAGCAAGGGGCAAGAGCTGCTGGTGCGGCGTGAAAACGGGGTGCTGGGGAGGCTGAAGGTGGCCGATACGATTGAGGAAAATGAGGCGGTGGCTGACCTCGACCTCTCCTCCATCCCGCCGGGGGTCACGATCGAGCCGGGGGATGATGTGATCCAGCCTGTGGCACGCTGATGGCGCGCATCCGCATCGATCTAGCGCTGGTGCAGGGGGGCTTGGCGGCCTCGCGTGAGCAGGCGCGTCGGCTGGTGATGGCAGGGGAGGTGATGGTGGGGGATGAGGTTATCACCAAGCCAGGCTGGCTGATCCGGCCTGATGCGGCCCTGCGTGTGAAGCAGCTGCCAAAGTATGTCAGCCGGGGCGGGCTGAAGCTGGAGGGGGCGCTGGAGCACTTTCAGATCGATGTGGCGGGAATGACGTGCCTGGATGTGGGGGCATCCACA
>JAIWOJ010000484.1 GCA_020216965.1 Prosthecobacter sp. | reverse complement strand
CGGGCCAAGCTCTATCACATGATCCGCAACCCGTATCATGGCCTCATCATGTTCTACGACGATGACACTGTTTCCTTGATCTCGCAGACGAATGAGCGTGCGGATGAGTTTTTCCGTGTCTGATGGGTGAAGGCCGATGCTAGGCTCATCTAGCACATAGAGTACGCCTGCGAGACCTGCACCGATCTGCGTGGCGAGACGTACGCGCTGCATTTCCCCGCCAGAGAGGGTGCCGCTTTCCCGGTTCAAGCCCAGATAACCTAGGCCAACATCTTGCAAAAATTCCAATCGCCTCAGCACCTCTTTTTGCAGCTCACCCACATAAGTCCGTTGTGTTTCATCGATCTCTAGCCCGCGCATCCACGCTAGTGCATCACGGACGGGCAGGCAGCAGAAGTCATGGATGCTCAAGCCCTGGCTGCTGCTTCCATTTTCCCGGTTGTGTGCTGTGGCTGAAGAAGAAACCAGCCTGACGGCCAGTGATTCCTTTCGCAATCTGCGCCCACCGCAGTTAGGGCAAGGTAGGGGATTCATAAAGCGGCTCACCTGCGCGCGGAGAGCCTCGCTCTCAGCGTTCTCGTGAAGACGTTTGGCTTCATGCAAAAGACCTTCGTAAGGCTTGGCGAGGCTGCGCCGATTGCCAGAGGTGGTCCAACCGGTCGGGATGGCATCCCGCGTGCCATGAAAAAGGGCATCTTGAAAAGCCTGTGGTAGTGTTTTGAACGGCACTTCCATGGAGACAGCGTAGTGCCGAGCTAGAGCTTCAATGCCGCGCTGTTGGAGGGCTTTCAGCTTTGGGTTGCGCGTCCACCAGCTTTTCACTGCACCATCCTTGAGCGTGATGGAGGTGTCCGGAACGATCAAGCCAGGGTCAGGTGCCATCAGTGAGCCGACCCCTTGGCAGGTAGGGCAGGCACCGACATGGGTATTGAAGGAGAAATGCTGTGGCGTCAGCTTTTCCATCAGATAACCCGTTCGTGGGTTGGCAAACGTGGTCGTAAAGGAAAGAACCTCCTCTGTCCCCTCACTGCTGATTAGGAACTGCACTTCATGTTCATTCCACTTCAGAGCTGCCTCAATGCTCTCCATCAGCCTCTGACGCACGCCTTCTCGGAGAATAAGCCGATCTACCACGACCTCCACCTGATGCGCGGCATCTTGATGCAGTTCCAGCCTGTCCTCCAATTCGTAGATGTTGCCGTCTAGACGCACGCGGACAAATCCCTGCCGTTTAAGTTTTTCAAAGGTAGCCTTCAAAAGGTCTGCCTGCTGTGGTGGCAAAGGCGCAAGCACGATGCAGCGCGTGCCTTCTGCAAAGCTCATCAATCGATTCCCAATCTCCGCAGGGGTGCTTTTGACGAGAGGCTCTCCCGTCTCTGGATCGTGCGGACGACCTGCCACCGCATACAGCACACGCAGGTAATCATAGATCTCCGTCACTGTGGCGATGATGCTGCGTGGATTGGGTGTGCTATGCACTTGCTCGATCGCCACCGCTGGGGAGAGACCCTCAATGAAGTCCACATCTGGCTTTTCCAGTTGGTCCAGGAACTGACGCGCATAAGCGGATAGGCTCTGCACATATCGGCGCTGGCCTTCCGCATAGAGCGTGTCAAAAGCCAGCGATGACTTGCCGCTGCCACTCACCCCAGTCAGCACCACGAGCTTTTGGCGCGGGATATCCACGTCAATATTCTTCAGGTTGTGCTGCCGCGCGCCGCGCACGTGGATCATGTCCCAGGCCATCCTGCCATCAACCAGCACACTGCCGCCCCTGCAAGCCAGTTTTGCCACAGAGTTAGCCAGATGGTCAGAAGCCACTTAATTCGTCCAGTGAGCTGCAACCAGGCATTCCTGCCCCAGCCAATTTCGGAAGCTCAGTCAGGCGGGCCAGGCTCACCGCCTGAAGGCACAGCGGTTGCCCGTCGAAGGTAGTGCAAGTTTCCTGTGCCTCCGCTCCCAGGGTTGGATACAGCAGCATCAGGCGGCTGGTTTTGCCGGGATGCCGCAGCTTTGCGAGCTGGCCGTAGCAGATGAGCTGGCGCACGTCGTCGATCTGAGGCCAGTCCTGCGTGCTTGGTAGCTTGTACTTCGCATCGCCTACCCAGACCTCGCCGGGCAGATGCCAGAGGAAATCTGCCACTTGCCCCAGCGAGCGTGCCCTGCCTGGCAATAGCGCGCCAAGAGGTGCCTGCTCGCATACCGAGGTGGGAAAGTTGCGCTCAATCCAACACGCGCAGTAGCTCTCGAAGAGCGCGTTCATATCCAACAGGAAGACAAAGCTCTCCGTGCCGCCGCCATGCAGATCGCGCCCCAGGCCACGCAGCACGGCCAGGGCGAGATCGAAGCAGGGGCGCCAGCGTAGGTTTAGGCGGCTCCAGCGAATGCCCTGAGCTGCCGCGAGCACTTGTAGCGGGTGCGCGCGCGCCACGTCATCCAGCATCGCCAGCGCATCGCGCAAATCTGCCGCCGCAGTGGGCAGGCGCACGCGGGCCAGCAGCAGCTCTGTGGCACAGCGCAGCAGGCGCGCTAGAGGCGTGTCAGGCGTCCATTCATCCCAGCGGCAGGCGAGCACATCCGGCCTGCCAAAAAGCGTGCCTGCTTGCCTAGCAAAGTCCAGCCGCCCGCGCAGCAGCGGCAGGTCATCCGCCAGGCCCACATAATCCTGCGGCAGGCCTAGGCTGAGCTGATGCCGCAGCCGCCGGGCAAAAAGCCAAGTCAGCAGATCGGTGATAGATTCTGGCGTCTCTGCCACGCTAGCCTCTCCGGCATCCACCAGTCCGCCATAGCCAGACTGCTCTAGCAGCCAGAGCAGGCTCGCCATCACGGTGCCTTTGCGTTCGCTGATCCGCCCCGGCTCCTGCACCAGGGCCGCATCCAGTTTGGGGTAGATTTCTACCCGCGCCCCCGCTGCCTCCACCACGCCCACATACTGCTGTGCGCTGAGCACACAGCCATCATTGCCGCCAAAGCTCAGCGGTGCCTGGGCGAGCCCATGCGCCTGTTTCCACCCT
>JAIWOJ010000483.1 GCA_020216965.1 Prosthecobacter sp. | reverse complement strand
ACGCCTGTCTCCATCAGCGCCCTGCTCGCCACCCTGGTGCTGCTCTTCAGCTTCAAGGGCGAGACCATCCTGGCGAATCCGCTCACCATCCTGTGGATCGCCATCCCGCTGACGATTCAGACGTTGCTCATCTTTGGCATCACCTACCTCGCGGCCAAGCTGCTGAAGTTCAGCTACGAGGACGCCGCGCCCGCCGCCATGATCGGCGCCTCGAATCACTTTGAGGTCGCCATCGCCACCGCCGTCATGCTTTTCGGTCTCAGCTCTGGTGCCGCGCTCGCCACCGTCGTCGGCGTGCTCATCGAGGTGCCCCTCATGCTCTTCCTCGTGAAAATCTGCCAGCGCACCCAGGGCTGGTTCCGTGCCTGATTTCACCCCACGCAAACATCCTATGACCTACCTCTACGAAACCATCCCGCAAAAAGAAGGCGATCCCGTCGAACAGTTCGAGATTCAGCAAAGCATGAGCGACCTGCCGCTCACCCGGCACCCGGAAACCGGCGTCCCCGTGCGGCGCGTCATCCTCGGCGGCTGGGGGCTCATGACTGGCAAAGGCTCCTCCGCACCGCAAGCAAGCTGCTGCACCCCCGGCAGCGGCTGCTGCTGAATTTCATCCTCCCTCATAACTCATCCTTCCATGAAACCCACGATCCTCATCCTCTGCACCGGCAACTCCTGCCGCTCCCATCTCGCCGAAGGCATCCTCCGCGCCGCGCTCGGCGAGGGCTACCACGTCGCCAGCGCTGGATCAAAGCCCGCAGGCTACGTCCACCCGCTCGCCATCAAAGCGATGGCCGAGATCGGCATCGACATCAGCGGGCACCGCAGCAAGCACCTTGACGAGTTTTTGAATCAAGACGTGGAGACCGTCATCACCGTCTGCGGCAATGCCGACCAGGCCTGCCCCATGTTCCCCGGCCAGGTGAACCGCCACCACTGGGGCTTTGACGATCCCGCCCATGCCACCGGCAGCGAGGAGGACATCATGAATGTCTTCCGCCGCGTGCGCGATGAGATCCGCCGCGTCTTCGAAGCTTACGCCGCAGGGCGGAAAGATCAGGCCAAGTGCCAGGCCGCTTGAGGGCGGGACCATCGCCGCAACCATTTGGTGGGCCATCGGCTGAAAAGACGAGCTGCGGGCCGCGTTCGCGAATGCGTCATGATTCGCAGCTTCCTTTGCCTCCTCGCCATCTGCCCTTTGCTTCACGCCGCGCCGCCCAACATCGTGCTCATGCTGGCGGATGATCTCGGCTACGGCGACCTACCCGCGTTTGGGGCAAAGGATGTGCGCACACCGCATCTCGACCGGCTCGCGGCGGAGGGCGTGAAGTTTACCCAGGCGTATGCGAACGGGCCGGAATGCACGCCCTCGCGCACCGCCATCCACACCGGGCGTCATCCCCAGCGCCCCGGCGGGCTGGAGTGTCCGCTGGGCACCGGCAATGTCGGACGTTATGACGACGCCATCCGCCTGCGTGAACAGAACGATCTCGGCTTGCCGCCGCGCATGGCCGTGCTGGCCCCGGCCTTGAAGCAGGCGGGCTATGCCACCGCGCTCATCGGCAAGTGGCACCTGGGCTACGAGCCGAAGTTCAATCCGCTCGACCAGGGTTACGACCGCTTCTTCGGCATCCTGGGCGGCAATGTGGACTACTACCGGCATGTGGAGCTGTCCGATATCCCTGTTTTCATCGAGGGACGAACTCCCGTGACGCGCACCGGCTACATGACGGACCTGTTTCGCGACGAGGCGGTGAAGTGGGTGCGGCAGCAGGAGCCGCAGAAGCCCTTCTTTCTCTTCCTCAGCTTCACGGCACCGCATTTTCCCTTTCAACCACCCGGCACGGCGGATGAGCCGATGCCCACCGCCGAGCAATGGACAAAGGGCACACGCGCCAACTACGTGAAGATGATCGAAAACATGGACCAGGCCGCAGGCGCGGTGATGGCGGCCCTGAAAGAAACCGGCGCGGATGACAACACCCTCGTCGTCTTTGCCAGCGACCACGGCGCGATGGAGCCCGGGTCCAACGCTCCGTGGCGGGACTTCAAGGAAACACTCTTCGAAGGCGGCATCCGCACGCCCGTGCTCGCCCGCTGGCCCGCGCGGATGAAAGCGGGCACGGTGGATGACCGTCCATGGACGCTGATGGACCTCACCGCGTCCTTCCTGCAATTCGCACATGCCACGCCGCCCGATGGCCGGCCGCTCGACGGGCATCCGGTGCTCGTGGACGTGGTCGAAGGCCGCGATACAGCGCCGCGCGACTTTTTCTGGCGTGCCCGGCGTGGCGAGCGCACCTGGCGCGCGGTGCGCTCCGGCGGGCTGAAATGGATCGCGCGTGAAGATGCCGGCAGCCCCGCTGAGGAGTGGCTCTTTGACCTGACATCGGATGCTGTGGAGAGCACCGATCTCAAAACCGCCCGTGCCGACGACGTGACACGCCTGAGGTCGCTGATGAGCGCATGGGAGCGTGAGGTGAGGCCGGAGCGGTGAAGCGCAGTTACTCAGCGTCCTCAATTTTTGTGAATATCGCAAGCAGGTGGCAGCATGAAGACAACAGAATGCATTGATTCTGTTGCCAAGAATCACAATTGCTTGAGAAGCATGGTGCAGCTCATGAAGCCCTGAGCTGCCGGGCGGCTGCAACGCGGCAGATGGAGGACCATGAAAAAGGACGCGAACTTTGTTCCGGCATCATGGCTTTGCCCTGGAGCACGCCTGGCAGAGCAGCGTCTCGGGCGCGGCTTCGAGACGCTCGATTTCGATGTCTTCAAAGCACGCGGCGCAGGTGCCGAAGCTGCCCTCATCCAGGCGCATCCGAGCCGCGTGCAGATCCAGGATGCGCTTCTGTTTGGCTGCCACCATGGCCTTTGCCACTTCCTGGGAAAGAATCGAGTCCATGCGCGAGACACGGCCGATGGCATTGTCCGGTGCCACGGCGGCGGTGTCGGCGCTGGAATTCTCGATTTCCTTTTGCAGCCGCGCGATGAGGTCATCAAGCAGCTCCTCAAAATC
>JAIWOJ010000482.1 GCA_020216965.1 Prosthecobacter sp. | reverse complement strand
ATGAGATCACCCTGCTGGCTGCCCGCAAAGATTTTGCCATCTCCGGCGACGGGGCTGCTGAAAAATTTGCTGCTGCCTGCGCTGCCATTCACGCGCTCCTCATAGAGCATTTTTCCGGATTTGAAGTCGGCCACTTTGAGGATCCCGCCATCCCCCAGCAGATAGAGTAGGCCGTCCATGACGAGGGGAGAGGGCACATAAGGCAGACCTTTGCTGAACTCGAAAGGCACGGGCTTGGGCTCAGCACCACTGACATCGATGGCGGCGAACTCTTTCACGCCACCGCCGGTACCAAAGGTGCAGAAATAGCGGTCCCCATCCAGCACGCCGGAGCCGAGGCTGCGCTGGCTGAAGCCAGGATTGTACTGCCAGTTTTTCTTGCCCGTGGCGGGGTCAATGCCCATGACGCCGCTGGCGTTGTTGGTGCAAATGACTTCACTTTTGCCGTCGGCGCGCTTGTGGATGACCGGGGTGGAATAGGTGTTCAGGCAGTTGGGCAGTTCTGTTTTCCAGAGCTGCTTGCCAGTTTTGGCGTCGAGCCCGACGATGCATGCCTTCCATGCCTGCTGGGCGGGGTCTTCGGTATAAACCTTGCCATCACGCTGCCAGTCGAACTCACTACGCACGATCATGACGCCATCCACGACGATTGGGGAAATGCCGGTGCCATGCTCGTGAATGTAGTCCGCCACATGGTCATTGCGCCAGACGACCTTGCCAGTGTGGTCCAGCGCCAGCGCTTGGATGGTATTGCCGCTGCACCAGTTGATGTAAATGCGCTCCGCATCGACAAAGGGGGAACTGCTCGTGAAGCTATTGAAATTGTGCTTCTTGTGCTCCGTGAAGGGCTCTTCATAGCGCCAGATTTCTGCGCCATCCTTGGCGGAGAGCAGGATCACGGCACGCTTTCCAGCCGAGGGTTCCGCCGTCACAATGACCTTGTCTTGCCAAAGCACGGGGGAGGACCATCCTTTACCTAGCTCCACCTGCCAGACGGTGGTCTCGGGGGTCACTTTCTCAGGCAAGCCAGTCGTCTGAGCCACGCCGCTACCATTCGGGCCGCGAAAGCGGCTCCAATCCGTCGCGGCCTGGCTAGTGAGGGTGGTGGAAAAGAGGATGGCAGCGAGCGGTAGAACTTTCATGATGGGATTCGATGGCAACCGGCTGAATCGTGCCCAGGGCCAGCTTTCTTGCGTGCCATTTTTCTCCCAGGGGTGGGCAGGTACTTTTCATGCTGCGGCCTTGCGTTAGCTCACATCCACGCGGAGTTTGGGCAGAACGGTCCGCATCTCCACCATGGCACGTCCCTCAGCAGCCAGCCTCGTCGTCGTCGGCTCCTTGAATGTGGATCTGATCGCCCAAGTCGTGCGGCTACCCGCACCGGGTGATACCGTCATCGCAGGGCAACTGGTGAAACGGTTTGGCGGCAAAGGGGGCAACCAAGCGCTTGCAGCCGCCCGCCATGGTGCGCAGGTGATGATGATTGGCTGCCTGGGCGATGACCCCGATGGGCGCGATTACCGCAATCACTTGCGGCGTGAGGGGGTGAACTGCAGTTGCATCAACACCGTCCGCACCGTCACCGGATGTGCCCACATCACCGTAGATGCTGCGGGGGAAAACCAGATCGTCGTCATCCCAGGAGCCAACGGCACACTGACGAGCCCATCCGTCAAAATGCAGCGCTCGCGCATCGCCGTCGCCAAAGGGCTGCTGCTTCAGTTGGAAATCCCGCTAGAGGCCGCCGTGGAGGCCATCAAGATCGCCAACGAAGCCAAGGTGCCAGTCATGCTCAATGCATCCCCTGTGCAGCCCGATTTTCCCTGGGGGGATGTGCGGCTAGACGCCGTGATCGTCAATGAGAACGAGGCTAGAGAAATCTTCAGCCTCAGCCCCGCAGCGGCAGCCCAGCATCACGATGCCTGGAAGGAGCGCCTCGCCGCAAAGCGCATCCGCCATCTCGTCATCACCCGCGGGGCCAGCCCTACCGTGCTCATCAGCAAGACCGCCGTGCATGAAATCCCCACCCACCCCGTGCAGCCTGTGGATACCGTGGGGGCCGGAGATGCCTTTGCGGGAGCTTTTGCCACCCACCTAGCCGAAGGTGCAGAGCCACAAGAAGCCGTGCTCTGGGCCAACACCGCCGCCGCCCTCGCCACCCTCAAACACGGTGCCCAGGAGGGCATCCCCTATCGTGGCGAGGTCCAGAGCGCTCTCCAACAGGCCAAGCCGACCACCAAGGGCAGAGCCTGAGGGGAAAGCGTTTGCTCCCCTGGGAGCCAGGTGCTAGCAGCACAGCCCTCTTGCGCATTTTTTCCCAACCGTCATGAACGCCCTGCAACTTTTTGAAGCCGTCGGCCCCGAACTCCGTGCTCTGATTTTCAGCCATATCCAGAACGAGGAGCGGCCGGCTTATCGCGCCATGATCCAGTCCCTAGCGGCTGCTCGGAAGCTGCGTCCCCAGTTCATTTTAGAAAAATCCCGCGCCCAGCAGCAAGAGTGGGTGCACCAGCAGCTGAAACTCAAGGGCAACGGCCCAGTGCTAGAGCAGCTCATCCAGATCTGGCTCCTCAAATCACAGAGCCAGATGCTCATCACCTTCCTTGATGCCATCGGTGTCGAGCATGATGACAAGGGCCAGGTGGAAAATCTCCCGGACGAGATCCCTGAGGAGAAGGCCACGGCGGCCATCCAGGCGCTCTTGGCAGCGCATCCTGCAAAGCACGTCGCCCTTTACCTCCACATGTTCCAGCTTCAGCGCCCTGGCGGGTGGGAAGGCTTGGCAAAGGCCATCGCAGACCATGATGCGGTTAAGCTCTAATTCCGGAGTTTGCCGCAAAGCTCCAGCCGCCTGAGCAACGCGAAGCGTCCTGGAGTGCGCGCGGCAGCAGCCGCCGCTTTCCGTGCGGGTCTCGCTGCCCTTGCAGCCATCCGAATAACAGCAAACGCCGGGGCTTGGAATGGCCGCGCTTGTCTTGCTGCTACCCACAGAAAAGCGGTAGCGACGGCTACCGCATTCCAAGAC
>JAIWOJ010000481.1 GCA_020216965.1 Prosthecobacter sp. | reverse complement strand
CGCAGCAGGGCTGCCTGATACGAGAGCGGCAGCAGGGCTGCCGCAGTCCATGGGGGGCATGGTGGTCACCACTTGTACTTCGCCCGCAGGCGGCGGCGCATCCAGATGGAGGTGGCGGCCAGGGAGGCGACCAGCACCAGGAAAACGAAGACGCTGCCATACTGCGCGCGCTCTGAGTATTCATTGTGCGGGATGCGCGCCGCCAGGGTGTAGATGTGGTAGGGCAGAGCCTGAACGGACTCTGTAAAAATGCCCAGGAAGCGCTCCACGCTCTGCTCCCAGTGGGCAAACCAGCCAGCGTCGGCTGGCAAGGGCGGCAGGTCCTTCTGCCAGGGCAGCTTGTCTTTGAAGGCCAGCGCGGCGGTGAACATGATCGGTGCCGTCTCCCCAGCGGCGCGGGCGATGCCGAGGATGCTACTGGTGAGGATGCCCGGCGTGGCAAAGGGCAGCACAGCGCGCCAGATGGTCTGCCAGCGGGTGGCACCCAGGGCCATGCTGGTCTCCCGGAAGCCCTGGGGCACGGCCTGTAGGCACTGCTCACTGGCGGTGATGATGACGGGCAGGATGACAAAGGCGAGCGTGAAGCCGCCGCTGAGCACGCAGGTATCCCAGCCCTGGAAGCTGAGCTTGGTGAAAAGCAGGGGGATGACCAGCAGGCTGCGCTCATGCGGCACATCGGTCAGCACCGGGGCGGTGAGCACGAAGGCCCCCAGGCCGAAAAGGCCGAAGACCACGGAAGGCACGCCCGCGAGGTTGAGAATGGCCAGGCGGATCATCTCCACGCGCTTCCCGTGGCTGGCGTATTCGCTCAGGTAGATGGCACAGGCCATGCCCAGAAAGAGCGCCACGGTGACGCTGACCACGACGAGCAACGCGGTGCCGACGATGGGCCCCAAGATGCCACCGCCGGAGTAGGAGATGGTCTTTTCCTCCCGGAAGTTCTCCCCGAGCTGCTTCTTCACCGCGTCCGCGCCGTTCACATCGGTCTCGATGGCATGACCTTCTTTGTCGATGATGACATGCAGGGTGCCCGGTAGCTCCGTGAGAAATTTCACATTCACAAACGGGAACTCACGGCGAAAGGTGATGGGCGCGCCTTTGATGAAAATGTGTGCCACAATAGCCAGGGTGACCACCACGATCAGCGCCGTGCTCAGGCGCAGCAGCCAGCGCACCATGCTCTCATGGCGGCGCACGGAGGTCTGGTCTCCGGCAAAGGGGTTGGTGTTTGGCTCAGTCATGCAGCTCAGGCTTTCGGAAGTTCAAAACGACGCACCACGGCGCGCGCGCAAGCATTCACGCCTAGGGAGATGACGAAGAGCACGATGCCCACCATGAACAGCGCCTGCCAGTGGGCACTGCCGCGGGATACCTCCCCTAGCTCCTGGGCGATGATGCCCGTGAGGGTATGCGCGGGCTGGAAGATCACACCTGGGCCTGCGCTGAAATCGGGGATGGCGATGCGGTTCCCTGCCACCAGCAGCACCACCATCGTTTCCCCAATGACACGACCCAGCCCGAGCAGGACCGCCGCGGCGATGCCAGAGATGGCTGCAGGCACGATCACGCGGAAGACCGTTTGTAGCTTTGTCGCTCCCAGGGCGTCAGAGGCATCGATGTAGGCCTGGGGCACGTTGTTTAGCGCGTCCTCCGCTAAGCTGAACATCGTGGGCACGGCCATCAGGGCCAGCAGACAGCCTGCATTGAACATATTCAGCCGCTCCTGGATGGGAAAGCCGGGCACCCAGCTTAGCCAGGACCAGCCGCTAAGTTCCTTGATCAAATCCCCGACCAAAGAAATGCCAATGAAGCCAAGCACCACAGACGGGATGGCCTGGATGAATTCGATCACCGGCTTGATGACCTCTTTTTCATGCTCCGTGGCAAATTGGTTCGTGTAGATAGCGGCTGCCACACTCAGAGGGGTGGCGATGAGGATGGCGATGAAGGCAATGACGACCGAGCCAGCCAGCAGGGGCACAAAGCCAAAGAAGTCCTGCCAGGAGGAGTTGGTGAGCCAGCTCGTGCCAAAGAAGAACGCGCCGATGACGCTGAAGATGGAGACAGGCTTGTCCTGCCGCCAGCTTTTCAGCCTTTCGATGCTGGCGCGCATGGCGGCAGCGTGGGCAGGAAGCTGCTCCTTCACCTCGGCGAGCAGCCGTTCCGCCTCGGGCGTAGCGACCTCTAGGTGCAGGCTAGCGGCAGCGATTTGCACCGCCTTGGCGTAACGGGTGACTTCTTGAATGAGTTCATCTCGGCGCTCCAGCACTGGCTTGATGCTTGCTGCGTAGTCCGGCTCCGGTGTTTCAGATGCCGCTGCTTCTTTGAGCAAGTCAGCTTTTTCTTCGGGATCACGAGCTTTTTCGGCGGCTTTCAGCAGCTTTTGCCGTCCTTCTTCGAGCGTGAAGTGCTCTACAGCGGCCTCCTTGGTAGCCAGCACGGTTTCTTTCAGTTCGTCCAAAAGTTCACGGAGAGGCTCCGGCGTTTCTTCCAGTGTGTCGGAGGCTTCCGCCAGCTCCGCAAACTTCGCCTTCGCCTCCTTGTCCTTGGCAAGAAAGGCAGCACTCAGCTCTGCCAGCATGGGCGGCAGGGCGCTATCCTCAGGCGTCAGCTTCGCAAACTCACCGCGCAGCCGGGCAGCTTCCTCAGCACTGAAAACATCTGCCACTTTGGCTTCTGCAGCCGCCTTGGCCGTGGCTGCGGCCACCTGGGCACGCAGGGGATCCAGCACGGCGGCAGCGGGGGCTGGCTCCTTTCCCAGCGCGGCCTCCAGGGCCTCGCGTGCTGGTTTTGCCTGTTCTTCGATCTCACGCTTCAAAAGGAAGGCTGCATCCCGCCGGGTGCGTGCTTGTTGGGTCAGTGGATCCATGGAAGCCGTGAGGGCACGGCGTAGCTTGCTCGACAGCTCCTGCTGCTGGGCCAGCGGGCGGTCCACGATGTCACAAAACTCCAGCCCAGCGCGGCGGTAGATCTCCAGCTCGTGCTTGTAAGTGCCGAGGAAGCCCGCGCCTTCGCGCAGTAGAAAAAGCATA
>JAIWOJ010000480.1 GCA_020216965.1 Prosthecobacter sp. | reverse complement strand
CATCGAGACCTATCAATACCGAAAAGAAGAGCCCCGCTACTCCCGCCGTGTGGAGATGGCGGAGATCGAGAAGAACGACTATAACCTGAACATCTCCCGCTACATCAGCACAGCGGTGGGCGAGGAGGAGATAGATCTGGCGGCGACACACCAAAGCTTGGTGGACATTGAAAAGGACATCGCCAAGGCGCTGAAGCAGCACAACGCGTTCCTGAAGGAACTCGGCCTGCCCCTGCTGCCGGGGGCATGAGCCCCCTGTCTTCCCTGGGGTGTCTTGCCTTTGGTTCCGAAGTTCACCGTGATTGAGACATTTCTTTCCAATCCGAGAGTCGCCACGCAGGGGAGAGCCTTGCTGCGCGAGTCTGTGGGTGAACTTGCCAGTGGAAAAGGCAACGGAGGGCGGTTAGATGCGGGCTCTCTCCATGACACCCCTCGCCGCGCTTCTTGTTTCATCGCTCGCTGGTTACGTCAGCGGGGCGACGCCTTTTGGCTATCTGGCAGGGCGATGGAAGGGGCTAGACATCCGCCAGCATGGCAGTGGCAATATTGGGGCGACCAATGCCATCCGTGTGCTGGGCAAGGGCATCGGTATCCCTGTTTTCATTCTGGATTTGCTGAAAGGGGTTGCTGCCTGTCTTGCTGGCCAAAAGTTGGCTGGCTAGCCTGGAGGGGGGGGCACCCCTGGTTTCCTTAGGGGCTGTGATGACGGGGCTGGCGGCCGTTTTGGGCCACATGTTCACTTTTTGGCTCGGCTTCAAAGGTGGAAAGGGCGTGGCTACGACGGGAGGTGTGCTGCTCGGCATCGCCCCGGTGGCCATGGCGGGTGGGTTGGCTGTCTGGCTGCTTTTTTTCTTTACCCTGCGCTATGTTTCCCTGGCGTCCATGATGTCGGGGGTGGGGGTGGTGGTGACGATGCTGGTGCAGATGGTCCGCACAGGCGTGTGGGATTGGGTGCTGCTCGCCTTTGGGGTGCTGGTGATGCTGCTCGTCATCGTGCGCCATCGCGCAAATATCGGCCGCATCCTGGCTGGCACTGAGCCGCGCGCAGGGCGGAAAAAGGCATGAGCCACCGCGCCGCTGGGATCGGGGACCAGTTTCCATTTGCACGCAGCCTGCCTGAAAGCCATGTCCGAAAGGAAGCTCCCATGACTGACGCTGATATCCAGACCACCATCCACGAAATGGGCCGCAGAGCCCGAGCCGCTGCCCATGAGCTGGTGAAGCTGGGCACGGAGCAAAAAAACACCATTTTGAGAGTGATGGCGGATGAGATCGATGCCCGCCAAGCGCCCATCCTGGAAGCCAATGCCAAGGATCTCGCTGGGGCTCAGGAGCGTGGCCTTTCTGCGGCCATGATCGACCGCCTGACGCTGGATGCGAAGCGACTCGCTGCCATTTCCGGCGCGGTGCGTGAGGTGGCTGCGCTGCCGGACCCGGTGGGAGAGGTCTTGGCCTCCTGGACACGCCCGAACGGCCTGCGCATCACCAAGAAGCGCGTGCCCATCGGCGTCATTGGCATCATTTTTGAGTCCCGCCCAAACGTCACCACAGATGCTGCCAGCCTGTGCTTCAAGACGGGAAACGCTACCCTGCTGCGTGGTGGCAGTGAGGCCATCCACTCCAACATCGCCCTGGCGGCTGCGCTCCAGGCGGGGGGTGAGCGCGCTGGCCTGCCGCCGCACAGCGTCCAGCTCATCCCTTTCACGGACCGCGCTAGCGTGGAGCACATGGCGCGCATGGACCAGTATCTGGACCTCATCATCCCACGTGGCGGCAAGGGTCTGATTGAAAAAGTCGTCGCCAGCGCGCGGATGCCCGTCATCAAGCACTATGACGGCGTGTGCCACATCTACGTCGCCCCATCGGCGGATGTGGACATGGCCCTGAAAATCATCTTGAACTCCAAGACGCAGAAGCCCGGTGTGTGCAATGCCCTGGAGACGCTGCTGGTGCACCGGGACATCGCGGCCAGCTTTTATCCCCAGCTAGCCACAGCTCTGCGTGCCGCAGGTGTGCAAATGCGTGCCGATGCTGCTGCGCTGCCGCTGCTGGGGGGTGATGCCGTGCCAGCCACTGAGGAGGACTGGCGTGCTGAGTATCTGGACCTCATCCTGGCGATCAAGACAGTGAACAGCCTGCAGGAGGCTGTGCATCACATCAATGACTACGGCTCCCACCATACGGACAGCATCCTCACGCAGGATCACGCAGAGGCTGCGCGCTTCATGCATGAGGTGGATAGCGCCGTGGTGATGCACAATGCCAGCACCCGTTTTAATGACGGTGGCGAGTTTGGGTTCGGGGCAGCGATCGGCATCAGCAGGGACAGACTGCACGCGCGCGGGCCGATGGGGCTGGCTGAACTATGCAGCTACAAGTACCTGGTGGATGGGGAGGGCCAAGTACGCTGAAGCCATGAGCACCGACTGGCTCCAGCATTTCCTCCCGCTCATGCGCTGCCCAGACACGCATCAGCCCCTGCGCGTCGCCACCCCGGAAGATCTCCAGCGCCATGGCCTACCGGCAGGCACCAACGCCCTGTGTCGGCAGGATGGCAGCCGGATCTTCCTGATTGATGATGGCATCCCGATCCTGCTGCCTGAGGGATCATTTTGAGAAACCGTCTAGATGGCGCTTTTCTGGGGCGCAGGAATGCCGAGGTTCCCCAGAAAAACGGCATCCGGGATGAGCGTGCTAGCCTGGGCAGAGCTGCCTTTTTTGGCTGATTTTCAGGACCACTCTAGAAAAACTGGTCAAGACCTCAGCAGCAAATGAGAGGAAGACGAAGCATGAGCGCAAACCTGCCCCGTTGGACTGGCGTCTTCCCCGCAGTTGTCACCCAGATGCATGAAGATCAATCCCTGGACCTACCAGGCTGTGTGCGGCATTTTGAGGCACTGATCGAGTCTGGCGTCTCTGGCCTCATTGTCTGCGGATCCCTGGGGGAAAATCAATGCCTCCAGCCAGAGGAAAAACGCGCCGTGCTGCGCTGCGCGGTCGAGGCCGCTGCTGGGCGTGTGCCTGTGGTGACG
>JAIWOJ010000479.1 GCA_020216965.1 Prosthecobacter sp. | reverse complement strand
CTTGCTTCTTACCAGAAAAATCGAGCCGACCTCGTCCTCGCTGAGGTTCGGCTGCCAGGCATCAACGGCATTGAATTGCTCAAAAAACTCAGAATGAGCGATCCCAATGCGATGGTCATTCTCTTCAGCGGGCTAGCCAGCAACAGCAACGTCATTGAGGCCATGCGTCTGGGGGCCTACGATGTGCTGGGGAAAGAAAAACTGCCTTATGAGCTGCGCACCGTGGTCGAGAGTGCCCTCAGGGCCAACGAATCCCGACGCGCCACCCGGGCTCAAGCCGCGGAAATCCCAGCAGAAACCATTCAGGAGACCATCATCGGCCGTTCCGCGCCTATGCAGGAGGTTTTCAAAATGATCGGCCGCGTCTCGCGTAGTGACGCACCCGTGATGGTCACCGGGGAAAGTGGCTGCGGGAAGGAACTGGTAGCCCGCGCAGTGCATAAATTCAGCGCTCGCGCCCAGAAAGAATTTGTCGGCATCAACATCACATCCATCCCCGACAATCTCATGGAAAGTGAGCTCTTTGGGCATGAAAAAGGCAGCTTCACCGGCGCAGTAAATCAGCGCATCGGGCGTTTTGAGCAGTGCGATGGCGGAACCCTTTTCCTGGATGAAATAGGCGATATGCCACTGGCCGTGCAGAGCAAGCTGCTGCGCGTGCTCCAGGAGGGTGAATTTTGCCGCGTTGGCAGCAATCAGACCCTGAAATGTGATGTGCGCATCCTGGCGGCCACCAACAAAGACTTGGAGGCCGAAGTGCAGAAAGGCACCTTCCGTGAGGATCTTTTCTATCGCCTCAACGTCGTGCGCATCCACATCCCGCCCCTGCGTGAGCGGCGTGAGGACGTGCGTCTTTTGGCGGAGTTTTTCCTCCAGCGTCAGTCCACACGCAGGCGCGGTCCGGTCATGCGTTTTACGGATGATGCCCTCTCTCTTTTAGAAGCCTACGACTGGCCGGGTAATGTTCGTGAGCTGGAAAACACCATCCAGCGTGCCTGTGCTCTCGCGAACTCGGATGTCCTGCTCCCCTCAGATATTCC
The DNA here is from genome assembly GCA_020216965.1 of Prosthecobacter sp. GTDB lineage: Bacteria > Verrucomicrobiota > Verrucomicrobiia > Verrucomicrobiales > Verrucomicrobiaceae > Prosthecobacter. Next base: position 1,994 of record JAIWOJ010000479.1, on the reverse strand, counting down.
TCTGGGGAGCATCGCCAACAGCCGCTTTACCAACCCTGCAAGCACGGTGACGAGAATGCGGGACGCCCTTTCCAGTCTCATCAGTGTGGCCCAGTCCCAGCCGGATATTGATCTCTTACCCTGGGTAGAAAAGGAACTCTGCCGTCAGGTTCTGAAGCACTTCCATGATGATGCCGCTGCTGCCTCCAAATTTCTCGGCATCAGCCCGACGGAAATAGTTTCCAAAGCCGACCTTCACCATAGCCAGGCCACGGCAGCGGCACCTCGCAAAGCAGGGGGTAAAAAGGCATCGGGATGATCCTCCCCCCGCTCTTGAGTCATTGGGTGAAAAAACTTGTCGGTGGCTCAGGAAGATGGTTTGCTCGTAAGTTGATCCTTGTATTCACACTGACCATACAACTGAACCATGCAGGCCGCCGCCGAACTCGACCCTCCCATCAACAGCAGTGCCTCGGAGGACAGGCTGCTTGTGGAACGGGCCCAGGCAGGAGATACACGCGCCTTTGACGAACTAGTCCGAAAATACACGCCGAAGCTCTACGGCCTGGTGTATAACATGACCTCAAACCGGGAAGACACGGCTGATCTTCTCCAAGAGATCTTCGCTAAAGCCTATCGTTCTCTCAAGCGATTCATGGGCAAGTCCTCCTTTTACACCTGGATGTACTCCATCGCGGTGAATATGACCCTAAACTTCCTGAAGAAGCGCGGTCGGTATGCCAAAGTTAGCCTGGATGACGTCGATAGTGGCATTCAAAATGACCCAGATTTCATCAAAATCACGACGGCCAACCGGGACACCGTCAGAGAGGTGAATATCCATGAGCTTCAAAAAAGATTGAACGATGCCATGCAGCGTCTGTCTGAGGACCATCGCACCGTCGTCACGCTGTACGATATCCAGGGTCTTCAGCACAATGAAATTGCTAAAATCTTGGGTGTCTCAGAGGGCACCGTGCGTTCCAGGCTTTTCTATGCGCACAGGCTGTTGCAGAGTTACCTGGAAGATTTGGTCAAATAACTGCTAATCACTCACGTTCACGCTTTGAATCACACGTTCACCCAAACACGCGCCACAGAACCCATGAACGACTTTGAACCCCTGCAACGCATCATTCGGCTAAAAAGGCATGAAGGCCCAGGAGAGGATTTTGTGGAAGATTTCGTGGCTCGTTTCCGCGAGCGTCAGCGTGCTGAGCTGCTCAGGCAGTCTGCGCGCGGGTTACTCTGGGAGCGTTTTGTGACCTCTTGGGAAAATTTAGTTTCCCCTCGGTGGAATGTGGCGGCAGTCACAGCCTGTGTGGCCGTTTTCTCGGCCTTGGGTGCCACGTTTTTTTCTACGGGCTCGGCAAATTCTACGCAGCCTCCATTCCTCGCTTCGTCGGAACCTATTCCTGCCGCTCTCTCCTCGCAGCCTCAGCTCGCCGTCCAGAGTGAACTCATCCGCGAGGTGGAACCTGCTTCACAAGAGCTAGAAATCGAAGGTGTTCTTCTTTTAAGCCGTCACTTTGACGGCAACGAAACCATTCCTGCGTCGTCTGAGCATGACAGCGTCGCAGGTCTATCAGGGGCAGCCCTCCCGATTTCGGCTCAGTTGCAGCCCATGGGTGGAACTTTCATCCGCTGATCTCGCCGATCACGGAAAAATCCATTTCTCCTAAACCCTTTTCTTGGGCTTGGCGCATCGCCTCTGCTGCTGTTTGCGTGGCTGTTGCCTTGATCCCTACCTGGGCCGCTAAATGCAGGGCATAGTTGGCATCTTTAAGCATGTTTTCGAGCGAGAAGTGCGGCGTAAAGTCACCTTTCATGATCGCCGGCAGTTTCATCCCGATCAGGGCGCTGTAGTTGGCGTTGGATTCCAGCGCGGTCTTTAAAGATTCGAGGCTTACCCCGTGTGCATGGGTGATGGCTGCCGCTTCAGCGAGGGCTTTGACCGTGACACCTGTCACAAGGTTGGTGACGATTTTGAGAACCGTCGCTTCCCCGATGGCTCC
>JAIWOJ010000478.1 GCA_020216965.1 Prosthecobacter sp. | reverse complement strand
GGAACGGGCTGAAGAACGTGCGCGGGTCGATCGCGATGGCGCGGACGAACGTGGCGGACTCGGCGACGAGCCAGTTCTTCATCAACGTGAAGGACAACGTCGGTCTAGATTATCCGAATCCAGACGGCTACGGCTACGCGGTGTTCGGCAAGGTGACGGGCGGCATGGACGTGTGCGATGCCATCGTCAGTGTGCCCACGACGCGGGTCGGCCCGCATGGTGACGTGCCCGTGGAGCCTATCTTGATCAAAAGCGTCAAGATCGCTGAATGATTCGCACGCACAGACGAACGCTGAGGCCCGTGGAAACACGGGCCTTTTTGCTGCCTGGATGAAAAAAGCCTCACTTTCCCAGATTTCAGCGGCGTTTTGAACAGCAGTCTCCTAGCTTGACTCTCACCCAGCCCCCGTTGACCGTTTGTAACCGCATGTCTGACCCGATTGATTCCCCAGCCGCCGCCCCTACTGTTCCTGACCAGGAAAGCATTGCCAAATCCGCCTCATGGGTGCAGCCGCTGCGTGCGGAGATTGCCCGTGTGCTGGTGGGCCAGACTCATCTGGTGGACCGCCTCCTTGTAGCCCTGCTGACCAATGGGCATGTGCTGCTGGAAGGGGTGCCGGGTTTGGCAAAGACCCTCGCCGTGCGCACCCTCTCCAGCGCCCTTCGTGCGAGTTTCAAGCGCATCCAGTTCACGCCTGATCTTTTGCCTGCGGATGTGGTTGGGACCATGATCTATCATCCTAAAGATGGCAGTTTTTCTCCGCGTTTGGGGCCCATTTTTGCCAATCTGGTGCTGGCGGATGAAATCAACCGTGCCCCGGCCAAAGTGCAGAGCGCCCTGCTGGAGGCCATGCAGGAGCGCCAAGTCACCATCGGGGAGCATACCCACAGGCTGCCGGACCCCTTTCTCGTGCTCGCCACGCAAAACCCCATTGATCAAGAAGGCACCTACACCCTGCCGGAGGCGCAGCTTGACCGTTTCCTGCTGAAGGTACGTGTGGTCTATCCGACTCCTGCAGAAGAACGCCAGGTGCTGGATGCCATGGCCACGAGCGCGCCCAAGCTGGACGTGAATCCCATCATCAGCGCCGAGGCCATCGTTGCCAGCCGCGCGATCGTGAATGATCTCTACATGGATGAAAAGATACGCGACTACATCGTTGCCATCATTCATGCCACCCGTGACCCAGGCCCCATCGCGCCGCATCTGAAGCTGCTCATCCGCTGTGGGGCCTCCCCGCGTGGCACCATCAATCTGGCGCTCGCTGCCAAGGCGCTCGCCTTCCTGGCCGGGCGCAATTATGTTACCCCACAGGACATCAAAGATTTGGCCCCAGACATCCTCCGGCACCGCATTCTGCTGAGCTATGAGGCCGAGGCAGAGGGGGTCTCCAGCGAGGATGTCATCAAGCAGTTGCTGGACAAGATCCCCGTGCCGTAAGCATGGTCGTTTGACGTCAGGATCCAACGGCTGACCTCCATGCCTGCGAACTCAGAAACCAAAGACGAACGCCTCACGCGCATCCTCAAGCGTGTCAGGAAGATTGAGCTAATCACGCGCGGGATTGTGAAGGAAACCCTCGGTGGTGCCTATCACTCCCGCTTCAAGGGGCAGGGGATCGAATTTGACGATTTCCGCGAATATCAGCCTGGTGATGATGTGCGCTTTCTGGACTGGAATGTCACGGCGCGCATGAACGACCCCTATGTGCGCAAATACATTGAGGAGCGTGAACTGACCGTGATGCTCGTCGTCGATGTCAGTGGCTCGGGAGACTACGGCAGCCATGAGGACAGCAAGCGCGAGCGCGCTGCTGAAGCTGCGGCCGTCTTCGCCTTCAGTGCTGTGCAAAATCAGGACAAGGTGGGCCTGATTCTCGTGTCTGACCAAGTCGAGCACTACCTGCCTGCGCAAAAAGGCAGCTCTCATGCCCTACGCTGCCTGCGTGACATCCTCAACCATCAGCCCAGAAGCCGCCGCACGGACCTAGCCCCGGCTCTCGACCTAGCCCTCACCCGCATCGCTCACCGCGCCTTGGTCATCGTGGTGTCTGACTTTCTCACCCCAGATGCAGCTTGGGAGCACAGTCTGCGTCTTTTGGCTGCTAAACACGATGTGGTGGCCGTGCAAGTCACGGACCCGCGAGAGTGGGAGCTACCTGCGGTGGGCCGTGTCTGCCTTCAGGATCCTGAGACGGGGGAGCAATATGTCGTGAATACCTCCCATCCCGCGGTGCGCCAAGTGTATGAAGAGCGCATGAACGAGCGTCAGGAATCTCTGCGCCGCACTCTACGGAAAAATGGCGTCGAGAGTCTGGATGTGAGCACGGAGGGCGATTATGTGCCTGCCCTCAAGTCGTATTTTCGCAGCCGCAAAAGGAGGAAACGCTGATGTTTGGTGTCTTCCAGCCTATGCTCGCCCAGCAGGCCCGACAGGGGCCCCCGCCGCAGCCGCTGCCGCATCCTGAGCTGCCAGAGCCAGTGCTTGTGGTCCCAGGGCCGGAGTGGTGGGTGTATGCTGCTGCAGCGCTGCTGGTGCTGATCCTGCTAGCCCTCGTCGTCTGGCTGCTGCTCCGCCCGGCGCGGGCCATGCCGCCGCCGATGAAAAAGCCCTACTTGGCAGCAATGAATCGCCTGCGTGAGATCTTGGCCGCATCTGGCCAGCAGCCTCCAGCCAAGACGGCGGCAGAGGTGTCAGAGACTTTGCGTTTGTATTTCTTGGATCGCTACAAGATCCCCGCGCCATTCCGCACCACGCATGAACTCTTTGATGGCAGCAGCCTCCCTGCCACCTCGCATCGCCTTCAGAGGTATGCACCTCTAGCCAGCTTATGGGATCAGCTCGCCTTTGCGCCAGTGCCTGCGGACGCCCGTGAGGCGACCGACTTGGTTCAGAAAGCCATCCGCTATCTTGAGGAGGATCGAGCATGAGTATTCCTTGGCTAGATCATGTCATTTTCGCCCTGCCTGAGTGGCTTCTGCTTTTGCTTCTACTCCCCATCATGGCCTGGTGGCGAGGCCGACAGGGACGGATGCC
>JAIWOJ010000477.1 GCA_020216965.1 Prosthecobacter sp. | reverse complement strand
AATTAGCCTAGGTTCTCCACGCCTAGCTGCGGTTTGTCCGGCTCAGCCGGAGTCATCAGCTTCGCATTTTTCCATCACCGTGGGTTATTTCAGTTTCCTTCAGCGTCGGTCGTTGTCTTTGCCGATCCTTGTGGATTCTTTTCTCGTTGGCAGCCTGTTCTCTGCATTCAGGCAAGTGTGCATTTGACGGTCCGATGACACTGCGCGACTGAAAGCATGGGCGATTCGTAACTAAGCTTGGATTTCAATCCATCCGCCCGTTTTGTGAAAATCCAGATGACAGCCACGCCTTCCGCCTCTGCCCTTGTTTTTCCTTTTGAACTCATTCAGGAGGATTTGCAGGCGGTAGAATCCGCGATTCGAGGGCAGGCTAAGGCCTTTGATCCAGGTGTGGAAGGCTATGTGGCCTATGTGTGCCAGGCAGCGGGAAAGCGGATCCGACCTGCCTTGGCATTGCTTGCTGGGGGGGCAACGGGGGGGAAAACAGAGGCTCACACCCGGCTCTCGGTCATCCTTGAGCTGGTGCACATCGCTTCCCTGGTTCACGATGATATCATGGACGGTGCAGATACCCGGCGTGGTCTGCCCACCGCGGCGGCGAAGTGGGGGCATTCTTTGAGCGTGCTGCTCGGGGACGCTCTCTTTGCCCATGCGCTGGAAGTCGCTACGGAGTTTGAGGATACGGAAGTATGCCGCCAGATCGCCAGGGCGTCCCGGGATGTCTGTAGCGGGGAGATTTTGCAGACTCAGCGCCGTTTTGACCTGAATCTTTCCGTGCCAGATTACCTGCGGATGATCGAAATGAAGACAGCAGCACTCTTTGCGGCTGCCGCAGGGTTAGGCGCTCGGCTGAATGGGGTTCCGCAGTCCGTCCAGGAGGCCTTGCACAGCTTTGGTTTGAAATTGGGCACCGTCTATCAAATCTACGATGATTGCCTGGACCTCGTTGGCGATGAATCGAAGGCTGGCAAGACCCTCGGCACGGACTTAGCTCGCGGGAAGCTCACGTTGCCCATCCTCTACCTGCTGATGGATGCCACGGATGTGCAAAAACAGAAACTCAACCGCATGTTGCTCCAGGGAGAGCCGATGGATACCAGCATCCTCGCTGGTATTGCCGACTATGAAGGGGCGATTGAGCGAACCGTGAAATTTGCCACTGAGATGCTAGAGGCCGCTGAGGCGGAACTCGTCTGTCTGGAGGATACCCCCTACAAAAGAGCCTTTCTCGGCATCTGCACCTACCTGCGAGGGTTGCTCTCAGGCTGTGTTTTACAAATGTCGCGCTGACGGATACCAAGGCGGGCCATAGATCGACTCCGCACTGGGCAGGCCCTGCCGCCCATCAGCAGGCGGCAGTGTCGTCGTCATGAATACCGTAGTATTTTTCACCGAGGCGGATTTTGGGGCGGCCTTTGGAGAGGCGCCAGCGGTTCGTATCACGCAGCGAGTAGATGCATCCACAGTATTCCTGTTGGTAGAAATGTTCTCGTTTGGAGATCTCTAGCATCCGGTCAGCGCCCCCATTGCTACGCCAGTTGTAGGTCCAGTAAGTCATGCCTGGGTAGCGGGCAGCCGCACGCTCTCCGCAGCCATTAATCTGAGCCATATTCTTCCAGCGAGAGATCCCTAGGCAGCTTGTGATGACTGAAAAGCCATGCTCATGCGCATAGAGGGCGGTGCGCTCAAAGCGCATGTCAAAGCAGACCGTGCAGCGGGCACCACGCTCAGGCTCCCACTCCAGCCCTTTGACGCGGGCAAACCAGTTGTCCGTGTCATAATCTGCATCCACAAACGGCACGCCCTCTTTTTCGGCAAAGCGGATATTCTCGGCCTTACGCAGCTCGTATTCTTTCCTTGGGTGAATGTTCGGGTTGTAGAAAAAAATGGTGTATTCGATTCCCGCGCGGCGGATGGACTCCATCACCTCCCCAGAGCATGGCGCGCAGCAAGAGTGCAAGAGGACTTTCTTGCCAGCCTCTGGGCGTGTCTGGGGAAAGCTATCAGCGAGCGAGCGGGACGATTTCATGAGTCAAGGGATACGCCGCAGGATAGCGCAGGCGTCAAGGGGCCATCTGCCCCTCATGCACCAGCCTGCCGCCCAGCCATGTCTTGAGCACTTGGGTCTCGGGTAACTCGTCGATAGGACAGGTCAATGGGTCGCGGTCCGTCAGGATCAGATCTGCCAGCTTACCGGGCTCAAGGCTGCCGGTGTCCTTTTCAATCTTCAGCAGCCAGGCATTGTTGGTGGTGTAGAGCCGTAGCGCTTCTTCCCGGCTCAGGGCGTGTTCAGGATGCACAGGGCTGTCCAGCTTTCGGGCTTTGCGGGTTATGGCCGTCCACATGCCAAGCCAGGGGTTGTAAGGATTGATGCTTCGAAAGGAGCCGATTTTCTGCATGTGATCACTGCCACCGCCGACGATGACCTTTTGATCAAAGCAGGCGCGCAGGGGCTGAAAGAGCGCCATCCGCTGCACGCCGAAATGCTCCGTCAGCGTGCGCCCGTCCATGTGCAGCCAGATGGGCTGAAGGTCGATGCACACGCCTAGCTTCGCAGCTTTTTCGATCGATTCCGGGCGCATGAAATTGCAGTGCGTGACGCTGCTGCGGGCAGCCCGCACATTGTAGCGTTCATTCACTGCTTCATAGGTATCGATCAGCAGCTTGACGGCTGCATCTCCGACGCTGTGGGCCGTGAATTGCAGCCCTGTTGCGGTGACTTTTTCCACCAACTGCCGCAGGCGATCCGCCGGGATCTTTTGCACGCCGCGGTAAGCGGGATCGCTGATGCCGTAAGCTTGGCTGATGCCCCAGGGCTCAGTCATCCAGGCGCTGCCGGTAAGCATCCCACCGTCCAGATACACTTTCGTGCCGATGATCTGAAGCCTGGGATCTGCCTGCGTGCGCGGGTGGTTGATGACCTCTTCGATGGCCTTTTCACAGGCTGGCCAGAGGCTCATGCTGGGGATGCCTGGGGATGCTCTCATGCGCACACACAGGTCGCCCTGGGCTAGCATCTTTTCATAGAGGGACACCAT
>JAIWOJ010000476.1 GCA_020216965.1 Prosthecobacter sp. | reverse complement strand
AAGGAGGATGCAGCGCGGTGGGCGGCTTTGACGGCCATGCATCATGGGCGTCCGCACTTCAGCGGCATCTGGCAGAAGTGTGAACGGAGCATCGGCGGCGAGTCGGAGGCGTGGGAGGCCGTGCGGCGAGGCATTGCGGAGGAGTTGGCGGCGCTTTGGAGGGTGAAATGGCAGCCGCCATTGCCTGCGCCACCCGAGGGAGCCTGGGGCTGGTGGCTGGCGGGGCTGATCTCGGTCGCAGACTGGATTGGCTCCGATGAACGCTTCTTTTCCGCTGAAAGAGCAACGGCACCCGCCGAGCATGTCGGGGCCTCTATGGCAGCGCAAAAAGCTCTCTCGACCATCGGGCTGCATCCACTGCCCAGGCTGCCAGAGCGGTCATTTTTTGAGCTGTTTGGCTTTCCGCCGAATGATCTCCAAACGAAGGCCATGCAGAGCATTCAGAGCCCTGGCGTGTATGTCATCGAGGCACCGATGGGCATGGGCAAGACGGAGGCGGCGCTGGCGGCGGCGTATGGCCTGCTGCGGGTAGGAACGGCCAGTGGCATCTACTTTGCGCTGCCCACGCAGGCGACGAGCAATCGCATTCACGAGCGAGTGGCTTCGTTTCTCACCAAGATCGGCTGTGATCTGCCTCGGCTCATTCACAGCGGGAGTTGGCTGATGGAAAAGGACTTCCAGGTGCCGCGCTGGCAGTCCGGCCAGCCGGATGATTCAAGACGCTATGCACGGGATTGGTTTGGCACGGCCAAGCGGGCCTTGCTGGCACCGTTCGGAGTCGGCACGGTCGATCAGGCCTTGATGGGCGTCATCGCAGTGAAGCACTTTTTCATCCGCCACTACGCCCTGGCCGGAAAGGTGGTCATCCTCGACGAGGTGCATAGCTACGACGTCTTCACCGGCACGCTGGTGGAGGCACTGGTAGAGGCGCTCTCCAGCCTGGGCTGCACGGTCATCATTCTCTCTGCCACGCTGACCATGGAGCGTCGGGCGGCGCTGCTACGGCGCGGCGGCGGCACGCAGCCCTTGCCGGAGTCCCGCGGCTTCCCGCTCATCACCAGCACCGTGCATGATCCTGTGCCTGTTGACCCGCCAGCGGTAAAGCCGCCCGTGAAGCTGCGCTTCCGGGAGGAGTCTGAATGCCTGAGGGAAGCTGTCGAAGCTGTGCGTGCTGGAGCGCGGGTGCTGTGGATCTGCAATACCGTGGACTGCGCCCAGGCCACCTACCACGCCATCTGCGGCGAGCGTTGCGAAGGTGATCCGCCGGTGGGCCTGCTGCATTCCCGCTTCACCTTTGCTGACCGCGAGCGGCTGGAGCAGGAGTGGATGAAGAAACTAGGCAAAGAGCGTGATCCGCAAGCGGGTGGCTGCCTGCTCGTGAGCACCCAGATCGTCGAGCAATCCGTGGACCTGGATGCCGATTTGCTCATTACCGAGCTGGCTCCCACGGACATGTTGTTTCAGCGCATGGGCAGGCTTTGGCGGCATTGGGAAAAAGACCAGCAACGCTGCCGCGCCGAGCCGGAAACCTGGATCCTCCGCGAGCCACTGAGCCTCCAGGCGCTTCGTGAAGCAGAGGAAAGCCAGCTCAGCGATGCCTTGGGCAAAAAGGCCCGCGTCTATGCCCCCTACGTCCTGCTGCGCACCCTCCAGCACTGGCATGACCAGCCCGTGGTGCGTCTGCCGGATGACATCCGCGACTGGCTGGAGGCCACCTATGAACCCAGAGATGATGATCCCCCAGCGTGGAAATGCCTCCTCAAGCAGATGGAAGATCAGCGCAAGTCACACCTTGGCCGTGCTGAGACGGCACAGAACCTCTGGAACCTGCCCACCCTGGAAGACGAGGAAGGCATTGGCACCCGTCTGAATACCTGCGAAACGCTGCCGCTGGTGCTCATCTCCACGCGAGGCGAAGGCTCTGTCACTTTGCACGAAGGGCAAACGCTACCCGTGCAGGACCTGGACTTCGATTTCCCTAGCGCCAAGGCCCTCCATCGCAACCTCGTCAAAGCTCCCGCCTGGTGGTTTGCTGACAAGCGCCGCTGCCTGGATCATCTGAGCCGCGCCGAAGCCGCCTTCCTCAAAAAACACCTCCACGGCGACTTCGAGGCCGGCGAGCTAGACGGCCTGCGCGTCACCGCCGCCGGCCTGGGCGAAACACAGCTCGAATACTCCCCCAGCTTCGGCCTCATCAAGCTCAAGCAAGCCACGCTCACGAAAATCTATGATTGGGAGGACGACGATAGCTATGACTGAAAAGCCCCACCACGATCAAAGACGCCTATGAACCTAGCCACCCAACCATGGATCCCCGTGACGGACCTTTCTGGTGCCGCCCAGCGGGTAAGCCTGCGTGAGGTTTTCACGAAAGGCCGAGAACTGGCAGACTTTTCCGTCCGTCCGCATGAGCGCATCGCCTTGATGCGGCTGCTCCTCTGCATCGCGCACCGGGCTTTGCAGGGGCCGAAGGACAGTGCGGCCCTGGAAAGGGCGGCGGATGAGCTGCCAGACGCGGCAGCGGCCTACTTGGATGACAAAGCAGACTGCTTTGATCTCTTTGATCCCGTGAAGCCCTTTTTGCAGTTCCCCGGCCTCGCCAAGCCACCGAAGCCTGCGGGCAAAAAAGCCAAAAAGGCTGACTCGGCCGAGGATGAGGAGGAAGAAGGCACCGCAGCGAGCAAACTGGACTTTGCCCTGGCGACCGGAAACAACCCGACACTCTTCGACAATCAAGCTGCCACAGAGCTGCCGCGGGTCTTTGAACCTGCCGACCTTGCCCTCATGTTGATCACCTTCCAGTGCTTCTCTCCAGGCGGGCGCATCGGTGTGGCGCTCTGGAACGGCAAAGAAACGCCAGGCAAAGGCAGCAGCGGCCATGCCCCGTGTTCCCCATCGGCGATGCTTCATGCCTTCCTTCGAGGGAAAAACGTCCTGGAGACGATCACAGCGAATCTGGTCACTGAGGCCACAGTGAGGCAAAACTATGGCAAAAGCTTCGGGCATCCGGTTTGGGAGAAGTTTCCTGCGTCCTTTCAAGATCAAGAC
>JAIWOJ010000475.1 GCA_020216965.1 Prosthecobacter sp. | reverse complement strand
CACGCGGACCCAGAAACGGCTCTGTCTGTGCTGCCCGTGGCAAGCAAAAAGCAGCGTTTGACAGTAACACTGTTAATGTATAAAATGCTGCCATGAACCTCTCCGTGGATGAACTCGCTGACCGCGTAACTGCCTGGTGCGCGCGGCATCGTGTGGTCCCGGCCAATGGCCAGGTGGCCACGGCCACCACCGTCCGCACCCTGCGTTACTACCGCAGCACTGGCCTGCTCGACGCGCCTACCGAAGGCGGCGGCACGGGCTATGGAGAGCGCCACTTTCTCCAAGCCTGCGCCGTGCGCGTGCTCCAGGCCCAGGGCCTGCCCCTCAGCCGCATCCAGTCGCTCCTTTTTGGCCGCCGTGACGAGGAACTGCGCGCCATCCAGCAATCCGCCGAGCAGGGCACTGCGCCCGACCTGCCCGCTGCCGCACCGCCCCCGGCTTCAGCAGCCCAGCCCGAGACCTGGCAGACCTTTCCCCTCAGCCCGGATTTCCTCCTCATCTCCCGCCGCCCCGGCTTCCAGCCCACGGCTGCCCAGCTCCAGGCCATCCAGACCGTCCTCTCTGCCCCATCTGAAACATCGAATTGAAATCCAAAATCCCATGAAGCCCTTTGGCCTCATCTCCCAGCTCGCGCAGACGCGCATCGCCCTGCCGCTCATCCACGTTGAAACCCGCTTCCGCGTCACGGGCGAATTCGCCGCCGTGGAGATGGACCAGGTCTTTGAGCAGACCGCGCGCGAGCCGCTGGATGTCACCTACACCTTTCCGCTGCCCGGCGCTGCCGTCGTCTATCGCTGCGAAATGATTGTGAATGAGCGCATCATCCGCGCCCGTGTCATGGAGGAGCAGGAGGCCCGGCGCACGGTGGCAGAGAAAAAAGCCGCCGGCCACCGCACGGCGCTGGTGGAGATGGATCGCGAGAGTCTCTTCACCCTCCAGCTCGGCAACACCGCGCCGGGCGACCGCATCGTCATCCGCTTCGCTTACTTTGAAAAAACTCGACCGCCTGGGCAGCAGGGATCTCTCCCTACGCATCCCGTTTTGCCCCGGCATCCGCTACATCCCCGGCAAGCCGCTGCTGCGGAAAAATCGTGGCCTGGGCAGTGTGGACGACACTGACCAGGTGCCGGACGCCTCCCGCCTCAGCCCGCCGCGCATCGGTGCCGATCACCCGGATGCCGCCACCCTCTACCTGCACGGCAGCCTGGATGCCGATGAGGTGGCGCTGCGCACACTCTCCAGCCCCAGCCATCCCGCGCTCATCCGCCCGGCGGAGGCCCTGCTGGAGGTGGAACTGGCTGGCGAGCAGCATGTGCCGGACCGCGACTTCATCCTACGCTGGCAGGAGACCGCCGCCGCTGCCGCAAAGCCCAAAGCCTGGGTCAGCCTGCACCGCGATCCCGCCAGCGGCTCGGACCACCGCTACGCCCTGCTGCAAGTGCGCGCGCCACAGCTCGAAGCCGTGGCTGCGGCGGCGGATGACTTTGCCCAGGACATCTACTTTTTGCTCGACCGCTCCGGCAGCATGGCTGGCGGCAACTGGGAGCAGGCCGCCATCGCCCTGCACGCCTTTGTGCGCCAGCTCGGCGCGCGCGACCGCGTCTGGCTGACCTGCTTTGAGAGCCACTACCAGGACTTCTCCGACGTGCCCATGCCCCGCAATGAAATCCTGGCTGACCCCGGCTTTCAAAACCTCGCCGCCATCGGTGCTGATGGCGGCACTGAGCTGCTGCCCGCCCTCCGGCATGTGCTGGCCAAGCGCGCCACCTTTAGCCCGCAGCGCCCCGCCCGCCTCATCCTCATCACCGACGGCCAAGTGGGCAACGAGGCTGAAATCTACGGCCTCATGCGCCAGCCCGAGCAATCCGGGCTACCCATGCACTGCTTCGGCATCGACCGCGCGGTGAATGACGCCTTTCTCAAAAGCCTCGCCCGCATCACCGGCGGCCGCTGCGCCCTCATGACCCCGCAGGATGACATCCCCAGCGCGGTCGAAAAACTGGCCGTCACCCTGCGGCGGCCCGTTTTGACCGGCCTGCGGCTGGAAGGCGATGCCGAAACCCCGAACGAAACCGCGCGCCTGCCCGACCTCTGCGCTGGCGAGGTGCTGCTGACCGCCGTCCGCCTCGCCGACGCAGCGGCCACGAGCCTCCGCATCACCGGCACCCTGGCCGATGGCAGCCCGCACACCGTCACCTTCGACCTCAGCGCTGCCCGACCGGATGCCGAAACCCCCATGCCGCGCCTGCTCTGGGCGCACCGCCGCATCCGCCATCTGCAGGAAACCGGCCACCAGCCCGAGGCCATCCAGCACGCCATCGCCCACAACCTCACCTGCCGCGGTGCCGCCTTCGTCGCCTGGGATGAGGCGGAAAAAGTGCCCGTCGCCCGGCGGGAGGTGGTTCAGCCGTCGCTGGACATCGGCAAGTGCGTCGCGTTTGTCCAAAAGCACGCCAGTTGCATGATCCCTGCCGGTGCGGCTCTCGATTCGCATGCCGCAAGCGGTCTGCCTGATGTAATGCATTTCTTCGAAGGCAAAGTCACGGATTACCAGCGCGCTTCACAGCTCCAAATGTGCAGCGATGAAGAGCTGGTCGCCGATTTCCAAACCACGGACTCGCTGGAGGAAGACGACGTGTGTTACTCACTGGCCCCGCCTGCTGGAGTCGGCCATTTCCAATCAAACATGCTGGCCGATCCCGGCCCTGACGCCGTGCTGCCGAGACCCGTGCGCCAGCTCTTCGAACGCCATCGCTACACCTACGGCCACTTCCACGCCAGTGAGGATGACACCTCCACCCCGCTGGCTGCCTGGACGCACCGCTTTGCCCGTCTGCTCAGCGAGCGCGCCGCGCTGCCCGAGGCCGTGGCCCGGCTTGTGGCCCTCATGCTGCGTCACTGGGCGCTGGAAACCATCAGCACCCAGCGCCAGCGGCTTCTGGAAACTTGGCTGGCAGAGCTGCCCCAAGCCCCCGACTTCCTCCCCGCCCTGCGCGCCGCCCTTTCCGCCGCGCCCCAGACCCAAGTCCTGCAAGACGCCACCGAACTC
>JAIWOJ010000474.1 GCA_020216965.1 Prosthecobacter sp. | reverse complement strand
GTCCACCCGATCGAACCCCGCATGTTCCGCCTGCGCGTGACGTATCGGTTCTGATCATGTCCCAGCCCCAGCCAAAGCCCGTCGATCCCGCCGAAGTCCGCGATCTCGCCCTCGCGACCATGAAGCGGGCCAAATTCCCCATGCTCGCCACCGTAGAAGGCGACCAGCCGCGCCTGCGCCCCGTCTCGCCGGTGAAAACCGATGGCTTCACCGTCTATGTCGCCAACCTGCGGCGCTATGCCAAAACCGCGCAACTGGCCGCGAACCCGAAGGCCGAGCTGTGCTACACCGACGACGACCATCATCAGGTACGCATCACCGCCAGGGCCAGCCTCGTCACCGATGCCGCGCTGCTGAAGGAAATCTGGGACAGCAACCCGCTCCTCCGCGCCTACCTGCGCACGCCGGACAATCCCGAGCTGCTCATCTACTGCTTCAGCCCCAACGAAGTCCGCTACATGCGCGAATGGGCGCTGGAGTATCACACTGTGCCGCTGTAGGCGGCTGATTAATGAGGCACTGCGCTAAACTCTTCTCCCACGGAGTCCTTTTTTCTGATGCCCTGCGCACAAGAGCAAGAATGCTAGCGAGCTGGGCGTTGCTGGGTGGCACTGCTTCTGCATTCTTCCTAGTTTCATGAAACGCACTCTTCCTGGTCTTTGCATGGTTTTTGTGGTGCTGACTCTTGGGTGGCTGTCTCTGGCTGCAGAAATGGGGGCTCCTGCTACGCCGACGCACTTTGGCATTCAGGATGGGACCGTGCCGCTGGATCCGCGTGAGGCTGGGCGGGGGCAGTTTAGTGACTTTCCTACCTGGCCGGTATCAAGGGAGTTGCCGAACGATGTTTTTATCTTTGCTAGGCTGCGGTTTGAATCTGGCTCTGGGCGCTGGGGACGCTGGCGTGGCGGCGGGAAGTGGACGACGGATTACCCGGATGCGGACCTGAATTTCAGCTATCGCTTGCAGCAACTGACCTCTCTGCAGGTGAGCCCTAAGGGGGTGGTGGTGGACATTGATGCGGAGCAAATGCGGCATTACCCTTTCATCTACATGATCGAGCCTGGGCACATCTCCATCAGCGATGAGGAGGCGAAGGTCATGCGGGAGTATATGCTCAATGGCGGCTTTATCATGGTGGATGATTTTTGGGGAGAGGAGGAATGGGAGACTTTTCATGTGGCGCTGAAGCAGATTTTCCCAGAGCGTGAGGCGGTGGAGCTACCGCTTGAGCATGAGGTCTTTCACATGGTCTTTCCGCTGAAAGTGAAGCCACAGATCCCGAGTGTGGGCCATGCGATGGCGGGGCGCGCGGAGGGGATCACGTTTGAGCGCTGGGACGCACAGACGCCGCACTATCGGGCGGTGTATGATGATAAGAAGCGGATGATGATGATCATCTGCCACAACACGGACCTGGGGGATGGCTGGGAGGAGGAGGGGACGGACCCGTGGTATTTCCGTGAGTTTTCAGAGAAGTATGCCTACCCGCTGGGGATCAATATCCTCTTCTATGCCCTGACTCACTGAGGCAGCAGGTCACGGCTGACGCGGATGGCCTGTGTGTCTAGCCCGGCGCGGATGGCGGCGTAGTGGGCCGCGATACGGCTGCGCTGGAGGCGGCCAAAGTAGCGCATGAGGCGGGTGAGTTTATCGACTTCAGCAGAGGTCAATGTGGCATCGGTGATGTGCAGCCCTGCTTGGCCGAGGGCGCAGGACCAGACAAACAATTCGGAGCCGATGTCCACGAGGTGGCCGAGCAAGACTTGGCGTTTTTCCAGGGCGGGACCATGCAGGGCCATCTGATGGAAAAGGGTGCGCGCGAGCTTGCGGGACTGGTTGGCGATGTGGTTCAAATCTTCGCGCAGGGCGGGGTGGAGGTGGTTTGCGGCTTCACCGGCATCGGTTGGCAACCATTTGGCTGGATACCACCGTGCGTAGGCGAGAGCGGCGCGGATGGCGGCGCGGGCGCGTTTTTCAAGGGGGAGGGTGCTATTCACGACCTCGGCACCGATTTTAAGATGTGGGTCGAGCGCCTCACGGGCGATGAAGAGGCGCATGATCTCGCTGCTGCCTTCAAAGATGGTGTTGATGCGGCAATCGCGTAGTAGGCGCTCCACGGGCTCTGGCTGCTCACCACGGGCTTTGAGTGAATCTGCCGTCTCGTAGCCGCGGCCGCCGCGGATCTGCATGGTGTCATTGACGATCTCCCAGGCGCGCTCGCTGCCCCAGAGCTTGGCGATGGCGGCCTCTAGGCGCACGTCGGCGTGCTTGTCTTTATCCACGAGGGCGGAGACGAAGCGGACCACCGCTTCCATGGCAAAGGCGTCCGCACTCATGCGTGCTAGCTTCTCGGCAATGGCGGCATGTTTTCCGATGGGCTGGCCCCACTGGACACGGCGCGCGGCCCAGCGGGTAGAGATCTCTACGCAGCGGCGCGCTAGGCCAGCACAGGCCGCAGGCAGGGTGATGCGCCCGGTATTGAGGGTGGTGAGGGCGACCTTGAGCCCGCGCCCTTCGCCGCCGAGGATGTTTTCACGCGGGACGCGCACGTTTTCAAAGCGCACGACGCCATTGTAAAGGGCACGCAACCCCATGAAACGGCAGCGGCAGAGGATCTCCACGCCAGGCCATTTAGACTCGACAATGAAGGCGGTGGTGGCGTGGGGCTTCTCTGGTGTGGGGGTGCGGGCCATGACGACGATGAGCCCGGCCTTGAGGCTGTTCGTGCACCAGACTTTTTCGCCGTTGAGGATGAAATGATCTTCACCATCCGGCACGGCGGTGGTGGTCATCTTGGCTGGATCACTCCCTACGTCTGCCTCCGTGAGGGCAAAGGCGCTGATCTCACCGGCGGCGCAGCGGGGTAGGAAGCGGGCCTTTTGCTCCTCCGTGCCAAAGAGTATCAGCGGCTGCGGCACGCCGATGGATTGATGGGCGGAGAGCAGGGCGGCTAGGTTCCCACATTCAGAGCCGAGCAACATGGCAGCGCGTGAATAGTTGGTCTGTGAAAGGCCGAGACCGCCATATTTTACGGGGATTTTGATGCCAAAG
>JAIWOJ010000473.1 GCA_020216965.1 Prosthecobacter sp. | reverse complement strand
GTGCTGACGACTTTGCCAGTGTAGATTTTGCCGATCTCGACCTCGGCGGAGACGCCAGAGATCATCTCGAGTGCGCGCTCCAGACCTTCCTTGCGGGAGGCATAAACGTACACGGTGCCGTCGTCCTCGATGCTGATTTCAGCGCCGGACTCCGCCTGGATGGCCTTGATGTTCTTGCCTCCAGGGCCGATGAGTTCACCGATTTTGTCAGGGTTGATCTTGGTGATCTCAATGCGTGGGGCGTAGGGGCTGAGGGGCTTCACTTCGCTGATGGCGGAGGCCATGGCGGCAAGCACTTCGGAACGGCCGTTTTTCGCCTTAAGGATGGCTTCCTCAAGAATACTGAGGGGGATGCCGGGCAGTTTGAGGTCGAGCTGGTAGCCTGTGACGCCTTCGGTGGTGCCGCAGAGCTTGAAGTCCATGTCGCCAAAGTGGTCCTCGGATCCGAGGATGTCCATCATCGTAAGGTAGCGTTTCATCTGCTCACCTTCGAACTCGGTGACGAGACCGACGGAGATGCCAGCGACGGGGCGCTTCAGAGGCACGCCAGCGTCCATGAGGGCCATGACGCCGGAGCACACGGAGGCCATGGAGGTGGAGCCGTTGGAGGCCATGACCTCGCTGGAGACGCGGATGGCGTAAGGGAACTTTTCCTTCGGCGGGATGACCGGCTCAATGGAGCGCTCAGCGAGGGCACCGTGACCGATTTCACGGCGGTTCTGACCGCCAAAGCGGCCGCATTCACCGACGGAGAAGGGCGGGAAGTTGTAGTGAAGGATGAAGCGCTTGCTGTCCGGACCACCGGCGTAGGTGTCCATCTCCTGCGCTTCATCCGCTGGAGCCAGCGTGGCGATGGCGAGGGCCTGGGTCTCGCCACGCGAAAACAAAGCGGAGCCGTGCGTGCGGGGCAGGACGGCGACTTCGCCAGAGAGCGGGCGAATCTGGTCGATGCCACGACCGTCGCAGCGGGCGAGCTTGTCCAGGATGGAGATGCGGAAGGCTTTCTTCTGGAGGTAATCGAAGGCCTGGCCGATGGCGAAGCTGCTGGCTTCGGGATACTTGGCCTTGATGGCGGCCTCGACTTCATCACGCAGGGCACCGATAGCTTTGCCACGGGCGACTTTGCTAGGCTGATAGATGGCGGCCTCAATACGGTCGCCAGCGACTTCGTAGGCGACTTCGAGCAAGTCGTCCTGCACGAGCATGAGGGGCATGACGCGCTTGGGCTTGCCAGCGAGAGCAGCGAGCTCTTCCTGAGCCTTCACAAGCCCCTGGATAGCATCTTGAGCAAAGCGGAGGGCAGCTATGAAATCGGACTCTGGCAGCTCATTGGCCGCGCCTTCGATCATGATGACGTCGGTTTTGTTGCCGACATAGACGAGATCCAGGTCGCTAAACTCACGCTGGCTGTGGGTGGGGTTGATGACGAACTGGCCATTCAGGCGCCCCACGCGGACGGCACCGATGGGCCCGGCAAAGGGGATATCAGAGACGCAGAGTGCGGCGGAGGCACCGTTGATGCTAAGGATGTCACTGTCGTTCTCACCATCGGCACTGAGCAGGATGGAGACGATCTGGGTCTCGTAGAAGTAGCCTTTCGGGAAAAGCGGACGCAGCGGGCGGTCCGTCATACGGCTGGTGAGAATTTCCTTTTCCGTGGGGCGTCCTTCGCGCTTGAAGTAGCCGCCGGGGAACTTGCCGGCTGCCGAGGCTTTTTCTTTATACTCCACAGAGAGCGGGAAGAAATCGAGCCCTTCCTTGATCTTGGTGGCAGAGACGGCGGTGACGATGACGATAGTCTCACCGAGGCGGACAGTGACGGCACCGTCGGCGAGGTGGGCGAGCTTGCCGGTTTCGATTTCGATGGTCCCTGAACCGCAGGGAGCTGTTACTTTATGGATGGCCATAGTGGCTTTCTATTGGGTTGTGTTCTTGTTTATGGGGGAAAGGCTTCGGCATAGAGCAGAGAGCATGGAGCAAAAAATATGAAATCAAGCCATGGGCACGAGGCTGAGTTAATTTGACTCTAGGCTCAAAGCTCTAAGATCTTTGCTGGCGGTGTTCACGCCATACAAAAAGGGGCGATGCATCGTGGCATCACCCCTTTGGGTAGGAAAATGGGGTTAGCGGCGAAGGCCGAGGCTCTTGATCACTTTCTGGTAGCGATCATTGGCCGTCAGCTTGAGATAATCGAGGAGCTTGCGACGGCGAGCGACCATTTTGAGGAGGCCGCGGCGGGAGCTGTGATCTTTGGAATTCTTTTCCAAGTGGCCCGTAACGTGGTTGATGCGCTCCGTCAGGATCGCGATTTGGACATCGGCGCTGCCGGTGTCTTTGTCGTGGATTTTGAAGCTGGCAGGTGCAGTAGCGGCTTCGCTCATGGTAGTTTTTTCAGGGGGTATGCCAGACAACTTGTCAGGCGGTGGTTTCAATTTTTGGAGTTGAAGGGCCGCGATGTTCCCACGGATGCTTGGTTTGGCAAGGAGTTTTTCACAGTGTTTCCAAGGCGAATCCCGGATAAAAAAACCCGGCCTAAATGGCCGGGGTGGCAAGCGATCAGGCTCCTTCAGGGTGCCTTCCGGGCGGTGGACCTCCTGGCCCTCTGTCTGGAGCCCCATCCGCAGGGCGGGCTGACTTGCGAATTTCTTCCAGCTCACGCAATTTGGCACGCAGGGGCTCAGGAAGGGCAGCGCGTTCTTCCTCGGTGTTGACTGGCCACTCTCTGACCTCACCTTCTCTGGGCTTGACGCTGAAGATCGACCGATCGCCCTCCCTGCTGAGTCGGTAGATGCCACCTTCATCGCTACGAGTGACGCTGGATGCTTCGTGTTGGCTGCGGAATTCCTGACGCATCTCTGCTTCGTGTGGCCCATCACGGCGTCTAGGATGATGCTCGGTTTCCCGGCGTTCCATATCCCTGCGTTTCTCATCGACTTCCCTTTCACGGTGATTTTTTTCTCTATTACCATCAACCGGGCCGCGCCCTGAATGATCCATTCCTGGGTGTGGGCGTGACATATCTAGCATAGGGGGCTGAGGCATCGGACCGCCTCGACCCTCA
>JAIWOJ010000472.1 GCA_020216965.1 Prosthecobacter sp. | reverse complement strand
CTGACATCCGGGAGGACATGTTCATCACCATGATCTACCTGCTCATCAACCCGCAGGATGGCACGATGAAGCTGGCACGCGCCGGGCACACCCGTCCACTGATCTGGAGACGGCTCTCTGGAAAGGTAGAGACGCTCAATAGCGGCGGTCTCGCGGTAGGGATTGACAAGGGCAACGTCTTTGAGCGCGTCACCAAGGATCTAGAATTCCAACTCGACTCCGGTGACACCCTCCTGCTTTACACCGACGGCGTCAACGAAGCCATCGACGCACAAGGTGAGGAATTTGGTGAGCAACGTCTTCATGCCGCTCTGGCTACTCTTGCGCCCCAAGGGCCTCAGGCCGTGATCGACGGTCTCATCACACAAGTGGATGAGTTCTGCGGCGGGCGGCGCGGGCATGATGACATCACCCTCGTAGTCATCCAGAAAAAGTAGCCCCACAGCGGCAAACTAACGCTGGAAATCACCCCGCAGCCGCGTTGCCTGCCAGCCCATGTTCCCAAAGCTGCTCCTCCTCACACTCGCCCTCGCCTCCACGGCCTTCGCAGCCAGCCGCCCCAATGTACTCTTCATCCTTTGCGATGACCTGCGCCCAGACGCCCTCGGCTGCTACGGCTCCAAACATGTGCGCACCCCGCACATCGACCGCCTAGCGGCCGAAGGCGTGCGCTTTGCCAACACCTTCTGCACCACCTCCCTCTGCTCTCCCAGCCGCGCCAGCATCCTGAGCGGCCTCTACGCGCACGCTCACGGTGTCACCGACAATTTCACAGAATACCCTGCCACCATGCGCAGCTTCCCCTCCGTCCTGCATGACGAGGGCTACGCCACCGCCTACTTCGGCAAATACCACATGGGCGAAAACAACGATGATCCCCGCCCCGGCTTTGACATGTTCATCACCCACAAGGGCCAGGGCAAATACTTCGATACCGAATGGAACCTCAATGGCAAAGAGCGCAAAGTCATCCCCGGCTACTACACCACCATCGTTACCGACATGGCGCTGGACTGGCTAAAGCAGCAAAAGCCCGATCGCCCCTGGTGCGCCTTCGTAGGCCACAAGGCTCCCCACAGCTTCTACACCCCTGAGCCGAAGTACGAGCATACTTTTGACGATGTGCGTGTGCCTTACCCCGCCACGGCCTTCCATTTGGACGATAAACCTGCCTGGATGAAACAACGGCTTTACACCTGGCACGGCATCTACGGCCCCCTCTTTGAATGGCGGAAAAAGTTCCCCGATGATAGCCCCGAAGCCGTGAAGGACTTTGAAAACATGGTCCACGGCTACTGGGGCACCATCCTCAGCGTCGATGACAGCACCGCCCGCCTACGCGCCTGGCTGGAGGAAACCGGCCAGCTCGACAATACCATCCTTGTCTTCATGGGCGACAACGGCCTGCTGGAGGGTGAGCACGGCATGGTGGACAAGCGCACCGCCCACGAGCCCAGCCTGCGCATCCCTCTCATCATCCGCACCCCAAAGCTCAGCCCCCAGGGCAGCAAAGTCGTCCCCCAGCAAGTACTTACCGTGGACCTCGCCCCCAGCCTCCTCGAACTCTGCGGTGCCCCACCTCTCCAGGGCATCCATGGCAGCAGCTTTGTGAAGCTCGTCAGCCAAGGTGATCCAGCCTGGAGGACCGCCTGGTTTTACCACTACAACTATGAAAAACAGTTCCCCTACACACCCAACGTCCGCGCCATCCGCACCGATGAATGGAAATACATTCGCTATCCCCATGGCGATGGCGGCCCCGACCGGCACCTGGCCGAGCTTTACCACCTCCAAGACGATCCTGGCGAGACGCGCAACCTCGCCAAAAACCCAGAGATGGCCCCAAAAATCGCCGAACTGCAGGCTGAGCTGGCCCGCCTCATGGTTGCCACCGGCCTCACCCCTGAAACGGACAAAATGCCCCTCGATGAAGGCGTAAAAGATGCCCTTCCCGATGCCAAGATCCGCTGAACCCAACCGCGAAAAACTCTGGGAAAGCCCTTGCCAAACCAGGGAAAGGCTCCACACTCGCCGCCCCTATGTCCAAAAACCCTGGTCTAGCCAAAACGAGAAAGTCCGTCTCCAAGCGATTCAAAGTCACTGCGACGGGGAAGGTGCTGCGCCGCAAGCAAGGTAAGCGCCACATCCTGCAGAACAAGAACCGCAAGCGTAAACGGAACCTCGGCAAGGTCGCCCTCGTGGCGGAAGTGGATAAGAAGGCCATCCTGGCGAACCTCCCGTTCTCCCATTGATGCCCTCCCACTGGTCTCCCTCATGGAGACCACGATGCTCCAGACTGGCCCGGCTCGCCGGGTCTAGGCTCAGACGAGTCTGGTCATCGAATCCTAAAAACAGTCTGAACACCGACAGAGAACATGCCCAGAGCAACAAACGCCCCCGCAAGCCGTAAGCGCCGCAAGCGCACACTCGCCAAAGCCAAGGGATTCCAAGGCTTCCGCAAAACCCACTTCCGTTACGCCAAGGACGCCGTCCGCAAGGCGATGACCTATGCCTACCGCGACCGCAAGGTGCGCAAGCGCACCTTCCGCAACCTGTGGGTGCAGCGCATCAACGCCGCAGCCCGCCCCCTCGGCATCACCTACAGCCGCCTCATTGAAGGCTTGAACGCCGCTGGCATCACCATCGACCGCAAGGTTCTCGCCGACCTCGCCGTCAAAGATGAAGCTGCCTTCGCCGCCATCGCCAACCAGGCCAAGGAAGCCCTGGCGCGCAAAGCCGCCGCCGTCACCGCCTGATCCTCATCCACAAACCTCAACCTCATTTCAAGTCGGAGTCCACCAGGGCTCCGACCTTTTTTGTCCCCTCCCCGTAGCAGCATCTACCCGAATGCCGCCATCCAGGTAAGAGAGGCATTTCAGCCCCGCTGTTTCCCGTTTTTCGGATGGCTGCAAGAGCATCGGGAGCCCCCCAAAAGCGGCGGCTGCTGCCGCGCGCACTCCAAGACGCTTCGCGCCTTTCTGGCGTCTAGAGCTTCGCGGGAGCGTCTTGGAGTGCGGTAGCCGTAGCTACCGCTTTTCTGGGGGTGGTAGCAGGACAAGGG
>JAIWOJ010000471.1 GCA_020216965.1 Prosthecobacter sp. | reverse complement strand
GGCACCACGGAGCCGACGGCGGCACCGGCGAGCGCGCCGCCAGCCGCACCGGCCCCGCGCCCGACGGCCTTTTTGGCCCCTTGCTCGATCAACTCTGCCGCGACGCGGTAGGCTTGGCCGCCGACGACGCGGTTCACCACACGCGCTGTGACGGCCCCTGCCAGTGCGCCGGAGAGTGCGCCTGCGCCTGCACTGACGCCAAGACGGGTCTCAAACGCCATGATCTCTGGTGCGCGCGGTAGCTTGAGTGCCAGGGCGGTGTCTTCCTGTGCCATGACTTTGGCGACACGCGGCGGCTGGGTGAGGCGTGCGGCGGCAAGGAGCGTCTGCACCTTGGCCTGATAGGATGCATCTAGCTCTCCATTCAGGCGCAGGGCGTTTTGATAGGCCAGGTCCACCTGCTGCATGAGGCTCTGGGTGCCGAGCTTTTGCTCTAGGCGCTGCTGCAGGTAGGCGCGCAGGTTTCCTGTGACGAGGCTGCCCAGGCGTTTGTAATCCTGGCTGAGGGAATAGTATTCATCCAAAAAATCATCCACGCGCGTCTCCATGAGCCCAAAGGCGGCATGGATGTTTTCCTGAAGGGGGACGAGGGCCTCTTTGCGCAAGGTGGCGAGGTGCTCTTCACGCAGGGCGGTGAGCTGGGCCAGAGTGCCACGCTGGTAGAGTTGACCGCCGATGCTGTCCACCGCCGTGCTGAGGTGAGACTCGACCCAGCGCCGTGCGGCGGCGTTTTTTTCCCTGAGGAATGAGGAGCGCAGGAGCTGCTGCTCAAGCCGGCAGCCAGCGGCGACGATGATGGCGAGAGGCAGCAAAATCAGCATGACTGAGAAGGCCATACGCCGCGCGGAGATGGGCCCAGGGAGAGCCTCCTCACTCGGCAGGGCAAAGGCACGGCGAAACTCAGACCTGGGGATGAGAAAGAAGGCCCAGATGCCAGACATGCTGGAATAGAGGATGAAAAGCCCCGTGAGCGCAATGCACGTCGCCGCCCAGTCCTCCCCTGGCACGGCGCAGCCGATGACGTAGGCCTTGGCACCACTCCAGAGGGACATCCAAGCCGTCAACTGTGCCAAGAGGGGGCTGGCCTGATAGGTGCCGAGCTGCTGGCGGGCTGCCTGCACGGCATCGGACGAGCTTTCATAATGCACCACAGGGCCGAGGTGACGCGCGAGAGCGAACGTGAGCAGGACCATGAGCCCAGGGGTGAGCCACTGCGCCACGCGCAGCGCGGTGGCGCTGACCAAGTAGGGCTTTAGCTCCGTGCGAAAGACCCTGCGTGCCCAGGCAAAAATGGGCCAAAACACCAGGGGCGTGGCAGCAGCAGCCAGCCAATCCCGCCTGCTGAAAGTGCGCATCTCTAGCAAGAGAAAGAGACCCGCCAGCCCAGCCCAGAGGCTCCAGAGGCAAAGGCGCAGCCAGCGCCCGCTGAGCCATCGAAAAAGCACCCCCTGGCTCGCAAACCATGTCAGCCTGCGGCACTGAGCCACCGCACTGAGATACATGCCCGTGGCGGCGATGGGCAGGCTGAGCAGGCAGGCAGAGGCCAGCGCCTGCCAAGTCATCATCTGCGGTAGAAACCTCAGCCCTGCCCACAGACCTGCCGCCCAGGCCAGGGCCAGCCAAGGCCCAGCCGACATCCTGCCGCAGCTAGGCGGGGATGGCTGGGGTAGAGCGGGATGGGAGGCGGGCGATGACATGGGCAGGCAACGAGTGTGAAGTTACACCCTCACCGCCCCAGCACATCCGATTCTTCAGAGCTGCTATGGCCTGTTTTTGCCCCTGCCATGCCATCTGCGGCATGGTCATCCGCAGCCATGAGCGCAAAAGATGACGGCAACCTTACTTGCATCTTTCTCACCTAGGTGTGTACGCTCGCCTTCCAAACGCATGGTCCGCACTCTTGGCAGATACTCCCTTTCTCTCATCCATGGGCTGGGAGACTTTGCGCTTTTTACCCTGCGCGGACTTTCGGAGGTCAGAAGCACGCGCAAACTCGGGCGGCGTGTGATCCGGGCCCTCTTTGAGCAGGGCGTGCGCTGCCTGCCTGTGATCTTGATCGTCGGTGCCTTCACGGGCCTGGTGTTGGGCCTCCAGGGTTACCATGTGCTGAACCGTTTTGGCTCAGAGAGCCTGCTAGGGGCTCTGGTTTCGCTCAGCTTAGTCCGCGAACTTGGCCCCGTGCTCGCGGCGCTCATGCTGGTAGGACAGGCAGGCTCCGCCCTGGCCGCAGAGCTAGGCATCCAGCGAAACTCGGAACAAATCGCCGCCCTGGAGACGATGGGCGTGCGCAGCCATGGCTACCTGGTCACTCCCCGGCTCCTGGCATCCCTGCTAGCCTACCCGATGCAGACCGCGCTCTTTGTGGCCGTGGGCCTGTGGGGTGGCTGGTTGTCAGGCTCCCTCATGCTTGGCCTGGAGCCTAGCGTCTATTGGTCCTCGGTAGAGCGGGCGGTGGAGCCTGCTGACGTGCGGGAGTGCTTTCTCAAAGCTGCTGTCTTTGGCCTGATGACCGTGGCTGTCTGCTGCTGGTGCGGCTTCAATACCCACCGCAATCGCGCTGCCACCGGGGCCCGGGCGGTCAGTGCTGGCACCACACGCGCTGTCGTTCTCTCCTGCATCCTCGTTCTTGCGGCGGATTATGTCATCACTTCCTTCCTCATGTAATGGCTGACCGCCCTGAAGCTCCCCCTGCCCCACTGCTATCGATCCATGGCGTCCAAAAACGCTTTGGAGAGCAGGTCGTGCTCTCCGATGCCAGTCTAGAAGTGCCGCGCGGTCGTGTGGTGACGGTGCTGGGGCGCAGCGGCACCGGAAAATCCGTGCTGCTTAAATGCCTGGCGGGGATTGAGACGCCGGATGCAGGTCAGATTCTTTTTGATGGCCGTGACCTCCTCAGCGGTAGCCCAGAGGTGCGTGCCGACTTCCGCCGCCGCTGTAGCTACCTGTTTCAGAGCAATGCCCTGCTAGACTCTCTGACGGCGCTGGAAAACGTAGCCCTCCCCCTCGAACAGACGACGGACCTGCCTGATGCTGAAGTGGCTGAACGAAGCCTAGCAGCCCT
>JAIWOJ010000470.1 GCA_020216965.1 Prosthecobacter sp. | reverse complement strand
AGTGGAGCGGCATTATCCCATCGAGGTCGTGGCCTCGATTGATGAGATGGGCCTCCTGCTGGACCGCCCCAGGCAGCAGGAAGCCGCTGCCATGGACCTTGCGCGCCGGATCAAAGCCGGCCTGCGCGCGCATGTGGGGCAGTGCATCACCTGCTCCATCGGCATCGCCCCGAACCGCTATTTGGCGAAGCTAGCCAGTGACCTGCGCAAGCCAGATGGCCTCACCGTGCTGCACCTGGAGGATCTGCCAGAGGCTTTGGTCGGCTGCAAACTCACCGACCTCTGCGGCATCGGCCGCCGCATGGAGCCCCGACTGCGTGCCGCAGGCATCCTGACGGTGGAGGATCTCTGGCATGCCACCCCAGAAGAGTTGCGCGCCGTCTGGGGCGGCGTGTGTGGCGACCGTTTTTGGCAGGAGCTGCATGGGCATGACCTCGGCACCTTCACCCAGCAGTCACGCAGCATCGGTCACAGTCATGTCTTGGCCCCAGAGTTTCGCCGTCCCCCCCAAGCCATCATCGTGGCCCGCAGACTGCTCTCCAAGGCCGCTAGCCGTCTGCGCCGTGCGGGCTGGCGTGCTAGGGCCATCAGCCTCTCTGTCGGCACCGAAGAGCGGCGCTATGGTGAGGCCGGGCTCCGCCTGCCCGCACACACCCAAGATACCTTTAGCCTCATGCAGGCGCTGCTGGCCCTATGGCCTGCCGCCCTGGATCAGGTGCGCTGGGCGCGCATCAAAAAAATAGCCGTGACCCTGCATGATCTACAGCCCGTCCATGCACCCGAGCAGCTAGAGCTCTTCCCAGACCAGCGACTGCCGCCCGCAGAGAAAAAAGCACGCCAGGAGCGGCTATCCCGCATCATGGACGATCTGAACCAGCACTACGGACGCGATAGCATCGCCCTCGGTTTCCTGCCGGATGAGGTCAAGACCTTCTCCGGCACCAAGATCGCCTTCACCCGCATCCCAGACAGCGCAGAATTTCAAGAATGAGGGCAAAGAGGCAAACCACCGCCCAAGATGCGATTCAGGCTCAACAACACAGGCGCAAAATTCAGCGCAAAAAACGACGTGCTGCTTGCCTGGACACGGCGTATGCCCATAGAAACTGCCCCCTTCATGAGCGCTGTCATCGACTCCCTCTCCCGTTTCTACACCTCCTCCATCGGCAAGAAAATCCTCGTGGCCCTGACCGGTGCCGTGCTCGTGCTATTCGTGCTCGGCCACATGATCGGGAACCTCCTCATCTTTGCCGGGCCAGACGCCATCAATGAATACGGCCACATGCTCCAGACCGCCCTGCATGGCGGCGGCGTGTGGATCGCGCGCCTGGGCCTGCTGGCTGCCGTGGCGGTGCATATCATCGCCACCATCCAGCTCACCCGTCAAAACCGCGCCGCCCGCCAGGATGCCTACGGCCAGCACAAAGCACAGGTCTCTAGCAAAGCCTCCCACACCATGATCTGGAGCGGCCTGACCCTGCTGGCCTTCATCATCTACCATCTCCTTCACTTCACCGTCCGTGTCGGCAATGACTACAACGGTGCTGCCTACAAGACCGAACTGCACGGAGAGACCGTCCACAATGTCTATAAGATGGTCATTGATGGCTTCTCCTGGCCTCCGGCTTCGATTTTTTACATCATCGCCATGGCCCTGCTCTACAGCCATCTCAGTCACGGCGTCAGCAGCCTTTTCCAGACCCTGGGCCTCACCACCCATCGCACGGCACCCCTCTTTGACAAGCTAGGCCATGCCTATGCCGCCCTCATCCTCGTCGGCAATTGCTCCATCCCGATCGCCATTTGGCTCTTTGGTTACGGTCGCTGATTTTCTTTCCACTCCTTGCCCTCCGCTCTCAGCTCTTCGCTCACCATGCCCCTCGACTCCAAGATCCCCTCCGGCCCGATGGCCATGAAGTGGTCCAAGCACAAGCAGGACTCCAAGCTCATCAACCCCAAGAACAAGCGCAAATATACCGTGCTCGTCGTCGGCAGTGGATTGGCTGGCTCCTCCGCCGCAGCCACCCTCTCTGAGCTGGGCTATCAGGTGAAATGCTTCTGCTTCCAAGACAGCGCCCGCCGTGCCCACTCCATCGCTGCCCAGGGTGGCATCAATGCAGCCAAAAATTACCAAAATGACGGCGATAGCGTCCACCGCCTCTTTTATGATACCGTCAAAGGGGGTGACTTCCGTGCCCGCGAGGCCAACGTGCATCGTCTGGCCGAGGTCAGCGTGAATATCATCGACCAGTGCGTGGCCCAGGGCGTGCCCTTTGCCCGCGAATACGGGGGTGGCCTGGCGAACCGTTCCTTTGGCGGCGCGCAGGTGAGCCGCACCTTTTACGCCCGCGGCCAGACCGGTCAGCAGCTCCTCCTGGGGGCCTATTCTGCCCTCAACAAAGAGATCAACCGGGGCGGGGTGAAGATGTACCCGCGCACAGAGATGCTAGACCTCGTGGTCATCGATGGTCACGCCAAAGGCATCATCACCAGAAACCTCGTCACTGGCAAAATTGAGGCCCATGCGGGCGATGCCGTCCTGCTCTGCACCGGCGGCTATGGCAACGTCTTTTACCTCTCCACCAACGCCATGGGCTGCAACGTCACGGCCACCTGGCGCGCCCACAAAAAGGGAGCCTACTTTGCCAACCCCTGTTACACCCAGATTCACCCCACCTGCATCCCGGTCAGCGGAGATTATCAAAGCAAGCTGACCCTCATGTCTGAGTCCCTCCGCAATGACGGACGCGTTTGGGTGCCCAAAAAGAAAGAAGACTGTGGCAAGCCACCGCATCTCATCCCAGAAGAAGACCGCGATTATTATCTAGAGCGGAAATATCCCAGCTTTGGCAACCTAGCCCCGCGTGACATCTCCTCCCGCGCGGCCAAGGAAGCCTGTGATGATGGGCGCGGCATCGGGCCCGGCGGGCGTGGCGTGTACCTGGACTTTGCGGAGGCCATCCAGCAATTCGGCCAAAAGACCATCGCCGAGCGCTACGGAAACCTCTTTGCCATGTATGAGAAAATCACCGGCGAAGACGGCTACAAACAGCCCATGCGCATCTACCCC
>JAIWOJ010000469.1 GCA_020216965.1 Prosthecobacter sp. | reverse complement strand
CCAGCAACTGCATGGGCGTGACGCGCCCTAGCATGGCATCATGGTAGCGTGCCTCCCAGCGGGCGATGCGGGATTTGTTGGCTGGTGTGGAACAGGCGGCGATGATGACGGCAACCGTCAAAAGCGCGGGGAGGGCAAATCTGGCACAGCGCAGGAACATGACGCTAGAACTAGGGCTAGGGCGTGCCTTTTGCAAAGGGCAGCCTGGGCTTTTTAGGCCGATGCCACAGGATGGGGGAGAGTCTCGGTGATCGTGCGGGCTTATCAGCGCCGCGTTTTGAGGAAGCGCTCAAGGTCTTCCAAGAAGCGGGCGACGCTGTCGTTGGGCTTGATTTCCTGGGCGCGCTTCAGCAGCGGCACGGCGAGATCATATTTGCCTGTGCTGACCAGGAGCTGGGCATGGCGCACCTTGGCGGCGGCTTCATGCTCTGGCACGGAGGCGGCCTGCTCAAAGCGGGCGATGGCCTTTTCATTCTCACCTTTCCCCTGGTAGTATTGTCCCAGGAGGATGAGGGAATCTCCGTCCAGTGGGTCTAGGGAGACGATGTTTTCCAGGCTCTTTGCAGCCGCGTCTTGACGGCCCGCCGCCATGTCGATCTTGGCTTCCACCTTCAGCAAGCGGCGTTGATCAGCAGGTTTCAGGGCGCTGCCTGCGGATTTGGAAACGCGCTGGACGAGGTTACGCGCAGCGTCGTAGCCCTCCCGGCTAAGCAGGATCTCTGCGGCGCGTAGGGGGCGGTCCACACCAGCGGTGACGCCTGCTTTCTCAAAGGCGCGCAGGTAGGCATCCGCCGCCACGTCCATCATGCCCTCACTGATGTAGATGTCTCCCAGAGTGCTGAGTTGGTCAGGCGTGAGCTTGCCCAGCTTGTCCATGATTTCGTAATTGGCAGCGGCAGCCAGGCTGTTTTTTTGGCCAAGGTAGGCTCCTGCTTGTAGCTCCCAGAGCGTGGCATCGTTGGGGTTTGCCTCAATGAGGCGGTTGAGGATGGAGATGATCTCCGCCCATTTTTCCTGGCGCAGTAGAGCCTGGACCAGCCCCATTTCCCAATCTTTGACGTCGGGGCGCAGCAGCATGGCATTGCGGAAGGCACCCTCAGCGGCCAAAAACTTCCCAATACCGAGGTAAGAGACGCCGAGCAGGCCGTAGGTGGTGCCATCGCTGGAGCCGAGGCGGATGGCCTCAGTAAAATGGGTAATGGCGCGGGCGTGGTCGCCGCCCTGGACGTACATGATGGCGAGGTTGTTGTGGGCCTGGCGGTAGCTGGGGAATTTCTCAATGGCGCGCAGAAAGAATTTTTCTGCCTCCACGCGGCGATCCTTTTGGAAAAGAATGTTGGCGATGGCAAACTCCATCCGAGCACTGGCACCAGGCACGGCAGAGAGCTTCAGGAGGTAGTCGAGCGCCTTGTCCGGCTCATTCTGGATGAGGCCGGAGATTTTTTCATAGTCGGCAGACTCATTGTCATCGCGGAAGGGCGGTTCGATTTCCGAATTGATGCCGAAGCTGCCGATGAGGTGTTTTTGAAAAACAGGGTTCTCCCAGAGGTTAGGCAGCGGTCCTGCGGCATGGAGCGCGGCGGCAGCGGCGAGGAGGTGGGCGATCAGGATGCTGGTTTTCATGGCAGACAAGGAGGTTCAGCGAGGGTCAGCGGCCATAGGTGAAGGGCTGCATCATCTTGAAGGGGGCTTTTTTCCCACCGCGTGTGCCAGGCTCAAAGCGCCACTGACGGATGGCCTCAAGCGTGGGCTGATTCAGGGCGGGACTGGGGGTGGAAATGATCTGTGGGCTTTGCACACGGCCCTGGATATCGACGACGAACTGCACCTTCACCGTGCCGCTGGCTCCGGCTTTTTTGGCAGCAGCCGTGAGACGCGGCATGACGGTGGAGATGGGGCGCGGCTTGACCTCATCCCCACCAAAGGAAAAGGCTGCCATGGCTTGGTTTGCCACGGCACCGGCCATGGCGTTATTGAGCACGGCTGCCCCGGTGCCGCCAGGATTCAGCGCGCCAGAGATATCAGCCAGGGAGGCCAGGGGCGTTTCCATCTGCGGCGGCGGCTCCTCCTGCTCTGGCGGTGGGGGTGGCTTGTCCTCTAGCAGACTCTCCTGAGGCGGTGTGTCTGTCAGGCTGGTGACTGTGCGCTTGAACTCCTTTTTCTGCGCACCCCCCGTGACGATCTGTAGGCCAGGTAGAACGCCAAAGACAAAAGCTGTCATGAGGATGCCTAGACCATTGGCACAGAGGACGCGCCCGATCAGCAGGGATATTCCGCCCTTGCCGCTCTGGTGTCTCTGGGGTCTGGCCGCTTCTGCGCTCATGCTTGCAGGGGTTCAGTTTTTGGAGGTGGAAAGGGAGACCTTCTGCGCGCCGCCCAGCTTTGCCTCATCCAAGACACGCGCGAACATGCCGGTAGGTGCCTTTTCATCGGCCTGGATGATGACAGGTGTATCTGCCTCCTTTTCCACAAAACGGCGCACGATGGGCTGCACACCGCTGATGCCGATCTCCTTGCCACCATAGACGATGGCTCCATCGGCGGTGACGGCGATCATGACGCTCTGCTTCTCCAAATTGGAGGCTGCAGCGGCCTGGGGCTTGTCCACCTCAATCCCTGTCTCCTCCACAAAGGTGGTCGTGACGATGAAGAAGATGAGCAAAATGAAGATGCAATCGATAAGTGGAGAGATGTCGATGGCGGCATCTTCCTCGGGTTCATTGGAGCTTCCAAAACGGGCCATGGTAGGTATCAAGTGGCAGGTTGTTCAAGGTCAGGATCTTGGTGGCGATTCAGCTTCAGCACACGCTGAGTGCAGGCGTTCTGAAGGTGCTCCAGGAAACCCTCAAATTTATTGCGTTTTGCAGTGAGCACATAGTGCAGGAAATACCCTGGCAGAGCGACCATGAGGCCGGTCTCTGTGGTGATGAGTGCCTCAGAGATACCGCCTGCGATGACGTTCATGGTTTTCTCTCCGCCCCCGCCCTTCGCAAGGCCAAGGAAAGTCGTCAGCATGCCTGTGACAGTGCCTAGCAGCCCCCAGAGCGGAGCCGCAGCCACGCAGATTTGGAT
>JAIWOJ010000468.1 GCA_020216965.1 Prosthecobacter sp. | reverse complement strand
ACCTGTTTCACTCCAGAATCTGAAGCTCATCGGCCAAGAGCACCTGCCCTCTCAGGGGGGCTTTTTGGTGTTGCCCAGTCAGCTCAGTTACGATGATCTGCTGCGTCTGGAAAAGGTGCTCGAGGGGCGCGAGGTGACCTATTTGGTGGAGCAAGGCGCTGCCCTGCACCCCCTGCTGAAGGCGCATTTGGAGAAAGAAAATGTCCGTGCCCTCGCCATCGTGCCTGATGCCACAGATGCCAGCGGCCTGAAAAACGCCGTTGGCGGCGAGGCACGCGAGGGCCGCGTGGTCATCTACCTGCCCGCGCAGGCGGCGGTGATCAATTCCCCCATGAGCACCGTGCCAGGGACCAAGCTGGAATTCCTGCTCAAGGCCGCCGTGCCTGTGCTGCCCGTGTATGTGCAGCGTAGCGTCGAGATCGCCCTGGACATCGAAGGCCGCTACGACGCAAGCGCGGGCGTGATGGTCTTTGGCCCCGTGCTGCAGCCAGCGGAGGCCACACTGGCCGCCTATCAGGAAGCCCTGCTGCGCCTCGCAGAGCAGGCCTTTTCTGCCCATCCCGCCCTGGGCATGAGCCTGGCCTACGCGCTCTTGCTGGGCCTGAAGCGCCACGGCAGCACCAACAAGATCATCGATGGCAAGGACGGTCAGGAGATGCGTTACGACAAGGTGCTGGCCATCGCCGCCGCGCTTTCCCGCCACCTGCGCAAGGAGACCCAAAAGAAGCGCGTGGGCATCGTGCTCCCCCCAGGCATTGGCGGGCTCATCGCCAATGTCGCCGTGCTGCTCGCGGGCAAAATCCCCGTGAACCTGAACTTCACGGCCGGGCGCGCCGCCATCGATCACGCCATCAAGGCTGCTGACATCGACCGTTTCATCACGGCTGACATCTTTGTGCGCAAAACCCAGCAGTTCCCCTGGCCGCCTAGCCGCCAGCTCATCCTCATCGAGCGCCTGCTGCCGCAGATGAAAGGAGCCATCATCACCTGGATGCTCCTTTCCAAAACCCTGCCCGCCGCCATCCTGGCCATGCTGCTAGGCGTGGCCCGCCGAGGCGGCACGGAGGAGACTTTGCTACTCTTCACCAGCGGCAGCTCCGGCAATCCCAAGGGCGTCGTGCTCAGCCACCGCAACCTCATTGCCAACGTCATCCAGTTCGGCAGCCGCCTTGGGCTCTCGCGCCGTGATAGCATCCTCGGCAGCCTGCCGCTCTTTCACAGCTTTGGCTGCACCGTCACCCTCTGGTATCCCATCATCGGCGGCGTGGACCTCATCACCTATCCCAGCCCGCTAGAGACCAAAAAACTAGGCGAACTCATCGAAAAATACCGCGTCTCCCTCATGATCGCCACGCCCACCTTCCTGCGCGGCTACCTGCGCGGCGTGAACCGTGAAGCGCTGGCCTCCATCAAGCTCTGCGTCACCGGCGCAGAAAAGCTGCCCAGCACCGTGGCTGAGGCTTTTGAGGTCAAATTCGGCAAACGCGTCTTTGAAGGCTACGGCCTCACAGAGACTTCCCCCGTCTCCAACGTCAACCTGCCCAACCCCCTGCCCCTGGGTGATGAGGCCCAGGGCTACGTCTGGCTGCCCAGCCACCGCCAAGGTAGCGTCGGCCAAATGGTGCCCGGCCTCGCCATCCGCATCACCCATCCCGAGACAAACGCCCCCCAGCCCATCCACAGCAGCGGCATGATCTGGTTCAAGGGTGCCAACATCTTTGAAGGCTACCTCGGCGATGCCAAAAAGACGGCCGAGGTCAAAGATCCAGACGGCTGGTTCCGCACTGGCGACATCGGCCGCGTGGACATGGATGGCTTCCTCTACATTGAGGGCAGACTCAGCCGCTTCTCCAAAATCGGCGGCGAGATGGTGCCCCACGAAACCGTCGAAGAAGCGCTCGTCAAAACCCTCGGCCTGGAAAACGAAACCACGCGCAAAATCGCCATCGTCGGCATCCCAGATGCGGATAAAGGAGAGGCGCTCGTGCTCCTCACCGCCCTGCCTGGCGGGCCCGAGCATCAAGAAATCCTCGACCTGCGCTACCGCCTGCTAGAGCGCGGCATGCCCCCCCTCTGGATCCCCAAAAAAATGATCCGCGTGGCTGAGATCCCCATCCTCTCCTCCGGCAAGCTCGACGTGCAATCCTGCGAAAAAATCGCCCTCGCAGGGCGCTAAGCACGCTGTCAGCGCCCAGGGCTCCGCAGGTTTCCGCGATTTCCAGGCAAACAAACGCTGCGTTTCAGCGTTACACCACAGTCCCAAGAACATCTCATGGGATGTCTCAACTCAACATACCACCTCCTCATCCATGAAAACACTGCTCACCCTCGCCGTCCTCTCCCTGGCCTCTGCCGCCATGGCTGCCGACAAATGCCCCATCAGCGGCAAAGACGCTAAACCCAACATCACCAGCAAAGACAAAGACGGCAAAACCGTCTCCTTCTGCTGCAACAACTGCAAAGCCAAGTTCGACAAAAAGAACGGCTAATCCGCCGCCCAAGTAACCCTTTCCCCTGAGCGGAGCCGGAGACCCGGCTCCGCTTTTTTATTGGATGAGCCTGCCCACCAAAGCTCCACGTCATGCGGACACACCCGCCAGCCTAACATGCCCAATGCAGGTTCATCCCGCGCTCATTTCTGCCCCTTGAGGCTCAAAGGCGTGTTCCACAGGATCGGCTGGTGAAATAGACGCCTTCTTCACCACAGAAGCAAAGGTCCGGTTGTTAGGATGGCAGACAGTCAGGGCTGGCCTCCCGAAAGCGGCAGCAGGGCTGCCGCAGTCCAAGGGGGGCCAGGGAGGATTCGATGAGGGGGATCTCCTCCGGGGTGAGGTCAAAGAGGCGATAGACGATCTGGTCGATCTCCGCCTCATGCACGGCCAGCGTCTCCTCATCCCCGCGCTGCGCCGCCGCCGCGCAGGCTTCCGCCAGCTCGCTCAACCGCGCCTTGTCGGCGGCACTGGCGGGCGGGATAGGAAGAGGGCGGACATACATCGGCTTGAACTCGAAATAACCGTTCTGCTTCGATGCTGCGATTTGCCTGATGATCCACCAAAGCGGTGCCGAATTCAGA
>JAIWOJ010000467.1 GCA_020216965.1 Prosthecobacter sp. | reverse complement strand
GCCGCCGTTTTCTTTGTCGAGAAAGAGGGCGTCCATCTCCGCCTGCAGGGCCACCGCCCACTGGAGCCATTTTGCGTCAAATCCAGCCTGGTAGAGGTCGAGCAATGCATGGATGAGGCAGGCGTAGTCGATGGCAAAGGCCTTGGGGCCGCGCCCGCCATCCCGCCAGCTCCGGTGCAGGCTCTTTCCTGGCTCTGCGCACAGCTGGTCATGGATGAACTGCGCTGCCTGCGCGCCGAGCTGGATGAAGGCATCGTTCCCCAGGGCAGCACCGGCACGGGCCAGGCCGGAGATCATGAGGCCATTCCAGGCGGTGATGATCTTGTCATCCAGGTGCGGGCGCGGGCGTTTGCCGCGGGCGGCAAAGAGTGCCTTGATGCCGCGGTCGAGGATGGCCTGCACGTCCTCAGGTGTCCTTTTGAAGAACTCCGCCGTCTTCTTGGCAGAAAAGGCGCGGAACAGGGTGTTGGTGCCCTTGAGCTCCTCGTGGGGATCACTCTCTGGGCGGGCGTTGCCATCACGGCGTGCGCCGTAGGCATAGCGGAAGATGCTGCCATCCTCTTTGCCCAGCAGTTCGTCGATCTCAGCCGCCGTCCAGATGTAAAACGCACCTTCCTTTTTGTGGTCATCGCCCTCTTGGGCGTAGCTGTCGGCATCCTCGGCAGAGAAGAAGCCGCCATCGGGGTGCCGCAGGTCACGCTTCACATAGCTGACGATCTGGCGCGCAATCTCTGCCAAAAAGGCGGAACCCGTCACCAGGTGGCCTTCGGCATAGGCCCAGAGCAGTTGGCCCTGGTCATAGAGCATCTTTTCATAGTGCGGGATGTGCCAGTAGCCATCCACGCTGTAGCGGTGAAAGCCGCCGCCCACATGGTCCCAGATGCCGCCTGCAGCCATCGCGCGTAGGGTGCGGATGGACATCTCACCGGCCCAGTCTGCCTCGCCCTTGCGGGCTTCTTGGCCCTTCCAGGCATGTTGCACGCGCAGCAGCAGCAGGATGGAAGAGGGGCGCGGGAATTTGGGCGCGCCGCTGAAGCCGCCCTCATGATAGTCATAATGGCTGGCTAGGTCATCGTAGGCTTTTTGGACCACCGCGTCAGTCTGCACTTCGGCCCCGCTGTTTTCGGCATCAAGGTGTTCCTGCAGCTTATCGATGCTGCGGTTGCTGCTTTGCAGCACCTTTTCGCGGTCCTCTGTCCAGGCCTTGTGCAGCTCTAGCAGCAGGTTTTTGAAACCGATGCGCCCGCCTTTATTTTCAGGGGGGAAGTAGGTGCCGCCGAAAAAGGGCTTCAGATCAGGCGTGAGGAAGACGCTCATGGGCCAGCCACCTCCGCCAGTGGCCGCCTGCACATAAGTCATGTAGGTCAGGTCCACATCGGGGCGCTCTTCACGGTCCACTTTCACCGGCACAAAGTGCTCATTGATGACCTTGGCGATCTCTTCGTTTTCAAAAGATTCCCGCTCCATCACATGGCACCAGTGGCAGGTGGAGTAGCCGCTGGAGAGAAAGATTGGCTTGTCCTCGGCTTTGGCCTTGGCGATCGCCTCATCGCCCCACGGCAGCCAGTCCACTGGGTTGTGCGCGTGCTGGAGGAGGTAGGGTGACTTCTCCTTGGCGAGGGCGTTGGTGAATTTCGGCTGGGGGGAATCGCTCATGGTAGGAGGGTGAACGTGGCGGACCTGGGCCGGGTTGCAAGAGCCAGGGCCGCCCTGCGCGCCTCATACCACGGCAAAATCTTCGGGCTCATGCCCATAGATGCCGTAGCGGGTCATGAAGCGCAGGAGATTCCGGCTATAGGGGTGCGTGGTCAGGCCGCCACCGGCCATGCCAGAGATGTTTTTCTCAAAATGCCGCTGCATGATCATGCTGATCTTGCCAGGGAAACGGCGGGACATGTCTGTGCCGGTGCGCTGGAGCGCGAAAATCTGGCCGCCATAAAAGATATCCACCAGCTCCTGCCAGGCCTTCAACTGCTCCCGGAACCAGTCGAGGTAGCCGTGAAAGGCACGATCCCAGCCTGCGGGCCGGTTTTGCGTGATGGCATCGGCAAGCTGTTCCGCAGAAGTCATCGCCATGCAAAGCCCAGGGGAGAGCATCGGATCGACAAAGCCGAAGGCATCCCCCACACACACCCAGCCATCACCGTGGCCCTGGTCTGAGATGAGCTGGTAGTTCGTGTAGGTGGTCACGGGCGTCAGGCGGCGGCGGTTTGGGCAGGCTTCGGCCAGGGGCTTGTTTTGATCAATCATCGCCTCTAGCTGCTCCTCCGCCGTGCTGCCGTAGAGCTTGGCGTGCTCTTTATTCACCACCACGCCGATGGAGAGCGCGTGCTGCAGCGGGATGCGCCAGCACCAGCCGTGTTTCAGCCGCGTGATGATGGCCTGGCCGGCGGGTTTGGGCATCATCACCTGATCATAGTGCGCAAAGTGGGACACGTCCTTGCGCTTGCCGATTTTGGCCGTCAGGCCCAGCAGCTTGGCAAACAGGCGGCGGCGGCCGCTGGCATCCACCAGCAGGTCTGGCTGCTGCCCGCCCCATTCTGGCACCAGGGCCAGCGTCTCTGCAGACAAGCGTGGCACGAGCTCGCCGCGTTCGGTCCGGTCCGTCTCCAGCTTCACCGTGCAGGGGATGAAACGCGCGCCTGCTTTCACCGCCGTGTCATGGATCAGCTCATCAAAGGGCTTCCTTGGCACATTGTAGGCGTAGGTGGGCAGCACCCCACGCATGGCGGTGAAGGACAGCTCCAGCGCGTCATTTTCATCAAAGATCCAGGTCACACCCGGCTTGTAAGTGCCGAGCTTTGCCACCTCTTCCTCAATCCCGAGGCGACGAAACACCGTGACCAGCCTGGGGATCAAAGACTCCCCCACCACCATCTCGGGCCGCCTGCCATCATCAAAAAACACCGCGTCCACCCCCTCACGGGCGAGGAGGGCAGCGAGCGTGGTGCCAGCAGGACCGGCACCGATGATGCCGACACGATAGGGTTTCCGGGCGATGTTCATGGCAGAATCTCACCCAGAATAAAACCGATGCCCGCCGCTGCAAGAAGGCATCTTTTCGGACGAAAAAATCTC
>JAIWOJ010000466.1 GCA_020216965.1 Prosthecobacter sp. | reverse complement strand
CGCTTGTTTTGATATTTGAGGTAATAGGCATGCTCCCAGACGTCGCATCCTAGGATGGGGGTGCCGCTGCCGTCCATGAGGGGGTTGTCTTGGTTCGGTGTGGAGGTCACCGCCAGCTTGCCATCCTTGACGACGAGCCAGGCCCATCCGGAACCAAAGCGGGTAGCGCCTGCCTTGGCGAAGGCTTCTTTGAAGGCATCAAAACTGCCAAAAGCGGCGTTAATGGCATCTGCCAGTTCACCCGTGGGCGCGCCGCCAGCATTGGGGCCCATGATGTTCCAAAAGAGGGTGTGATTGTAGTGACCACCGCCATTGTTACGGACGGCGGCACGGATGCCTTCGGGCACATTGTTGATGTTTTTGCACAGATCCTCAATCGGCATGGCCTCAAGCTCGGCGTTGCCTGCGATGGCATTGTTGAGATTGGTGACGTAGGCGTTGTGGTGACGACCATGATGGATTTCCATCGTGGTCGCATCAATGTGAGGTTCGAGGGCGGCTTTGTCGTAGGGGAGGGGTGGAAGGGTGTGGGCCATAAGGGTTTTCCGGTTTGGGTTCAGGACCGGTTCAGTAGCGGGAATACGCCGGGCGGCAAGGGCGGGCTGCCGGGCTTTTCCAGCGGTGCATGGGCTTGATTCCTGGTTTTGGCCCGTCAATCATATGGCTTTATGCCCACTTACGTTTATGAAACTATCCCTCAACACGAAGGTGAAAAACCTCAACGTTTTGAGATCCGCCAAAGCATGATGGATGCTGCTCTGACGCGGCATCCAGACAGCGGCCAGCCTGTGCGTCGTGTACCCATCGGCGGCACGGGGCTGATAGGTGGCTCCAGCAGCTCAGCAGCGCTACCCTCTGGGGGCTCCTGCGGCACGGGCTGCGGCTGCCATTGAGCCCAGGATCAAAAAGCCGTCTCTCTACAGCACGAGAGCGTATCAGCAGGCTGATGAAACGGATGTTTTGGGCCATTCTCTGTGCAGTCATTCTCCTCTTGGGTTGGTTTTTTGCCACAAACTCACGCGCGGCTACAGAGACTGCTCCCTACCAAGTCGTCGAAACAGACGGGCGCTTTGAGCTGAGGGACTATGAGGCGCTGCATCTGGCTGAAGCGGATATGAATCCTGATGCCGGACGCTCTAGCAGCATGAATGGGGGCTTCCGGCAGCTTTTTCGTTATATCACGGGGGAAAATGAGACGGGTGAGAAAATCGCGATGACGACGCCCGTGCTGGTGCGGAATGAAGGGCGTGCCACAAGCATGAGTTTTGTAATGCCAAAGGCAGGTGTAGAGCGTGGACTGCCTGCCCCGAAGCTGGGTGTAAAACTGCAAACCCTACCCGCCATGCGGGTCGCTGTGGTGCGCTTTTCAGGCATCAGCAATGGGCAGATGGAAAAAGATCAGGTGGCTACGCTGCGCGCTTGGGCAGAGAAAAGGGGGCTGAAACTGCTCAGAAATCCCCTGCTGGCCTACTATGACCCGCCCTGGACGCCAGGCTTCCTAAGGCGGAACGAAGTGCTGTGGCCTGTCCAGGTGACAAACACACAGATCACTCCTCAATAACCCTAGTCTCGCATAACAGCAGGCCACATCTTGCAACTACGGTTGCTGGCGGTTTGTTCGATGGTCTAGGTCGGCCACACAGAGCGCAGGGGGCACGGCAGGTCGGGGCCGGGGATTTGCGAGTGGCAGATGCGCGGCGGGGGATTCTTCGGGCACCGTCCAGCCGAGTTGCAGCAGCGCGCAGCTTGTTCTTTCTCCGGGAGGGTGATCTTGGGAAGGGGGATGGCGCGGCCGGCGGCGGCGCACTCCATGTTCACCAGCATGATCTCGCGCAGGGGTTGCAGCACTTGCCCGGCGCTTATTTCGTGGCGAGTTTGTTCTGGTACACGCGCGTGGCGTAGCCTAGAAAACGCGGCCATCATGTGCGTCGTGTTGAGTTGACTCACCCGCCGCCTCACGGCGGGTTCGCCCTGCGAGTTGGCTGTTGGCAGTCGATTTCGGCCACTCCCCCATCGGCCTTGGCACACTAAGATGTAGAATCTGGCGCTGGCGTCACGCTCGCCGTGGACGCGCAGGCCCTCGTACACCGAGTCGTCAATGTGGGACGTTGCCATCTTTGCGCCGGAGAGGTCGTTTCAGGAACATGCCGTGCGAAGATAGCCCGCCTCCGGCCCAGTCAACGCCCGAGGTCAGCCCAAAAGGGGTGCACGAACAAGGTCCCTAGAAAAAACAAGCCTTCCAGCGCTGCCTCTGGGCGAAGATCGCTGCTTTTTGGCGAATTCTGCATAAATCGGCCTAGCACATACCCTTTCTTCAACCCGGAAGTCGCTAATTTAGCTGCCAGTGGCATTCCTGACGCAAAGCAGTTCCCAGCTTCAAGTTCTGTAGTTTTTTACAATTCCTATCGATAAGATCAGGAATGGGAGAGGGGTTAGAAAAACCCCCGGTCCTTTTGGGGAGCGGGGGTTTTGAATCTGGCAGCGTCCTACTTTCGCATGACCTGTCGTCATACTATCATCGGCGCAACGGCGTTTCACTTCCGTGTTCGGAATGGGAACGGGTGGTGCCACCGTGCCATGGCCACCAGACGGCTGGGCGGTGAGACCGCCCAGATGTCTGATGACATTGGGGAGGGGGTGGGGGGAGAGAGGTGTTGGGGGAGTTCTCTGACCACTGCATACAGATGAAACGCTTTTTCAAAGCCGGATTGTTTGGGCTTGGCATTGGAACGGCCAATGCAAGACAAACGGATGATTAGTACTCCTCAGCTGAACGCATTACTGCGCTTGCACCGGGAGCCTATCGACGTGGTAGTCTTCCACGATCCTTCAGGGAAAGTTTATCTTAGGAGGAGCTTGGCGCTTAGATGCTTTCAGCGCTTATCTCTTCCGCTCATAGCTGCCCAGCGATGCTTTTGACAAAACAACTGGAACACCAGAGGAGCGTCAATTCCGGTCCTCTCGTACTAGGAATTGAACCCTTCAACTTTCCTGCGCCCACAGAGGATAGAGGACCGAACTGTCTCGCGACGTTCTGAACCCAGCTCGCGTACCGCTTTAACCGGCGAACAGCCGGACCCTTGGGAC
>JAIWOJ010000465.1 GCA_020216965.1 Prosthecobacter sp. | reverse complement strand
CCGGGCTGACGGT
This sequence comes from Prosthecobacter sp., assembly GCA_020216965.1. Lineage (GTDB taxonomy): Bacteria > Verrucomicrobiota > Verrucomicrobiia > Verrucomicrobiales > Verrucomicrobiaceae > Prosthecobacter. The sequence continues at coordinate 3,079 of JAIWOJ010000465.1, read as the reverse complement.
CTGGCGCGCGCACGCCGTGCTGGCCGGCCGGATGCGCAGCCTGGGCTGGCAGGCCTACCTGGTGCGCACCCTGCGCGCGGCAGAGGGCGGGCAGGAAATCGTGACCGTGCTGGTGCATGGCGCGCACGGCACGCCGGCTCATCAAGAAGTCTGGGCGCGCGGCGTGCGCGAGCGCTTCGGCCAGATGATCCAGCCGGAATTCCTGGTGATCCCGCATGGGGACGAGGACGACTTTGCCGCCAGCTGGAAGCCCGCCCATGCCCACACGGCCATCGTTTTCAACCTGGCCACCACGCCGGAGGACGAGGTGCAGCGCCGCCTGGTGATGGACCTGGGCCGCGCCCTGCAGGCCGCCCGGCGCGGCGGTGGCCTGCTGGTGCTGCTGGATGCCACCAGCATCGGCAACCGCTGGTCGCCGGAAAAGCTGGCGGGCCGGGAAAAGCTCTGGACGGAGATGCTCCAGGGCACCGGCGCGGAGATCCTCGTCGCCGCCCAGCGCAGCCGCATCTGACACGCCCTCCTTTTTACCCCGCCCATGAACCTGCCCATCCGCCCCCGCCGCAACCGCCAGTCCGCCGCCATCCGCGACCTGGTGCGTGAGACGGACCTGACGCCCGGCCACCTGATCTACCCGCTTTTCCTCCAGGAAGGCGAGGCCAACACGCCCATCGATGCCATGCCCGGCTGCCAGCGCTGGTGCGTGCGCGATCTCGTCAAAGAGGCCGGAGAAGCCCACGCGCTCGGCGTGCCGGCGGTGGTGCTCTTCCCACGCATCCCGGACGAGCTGAAAACGCGCGGTGCCGAGGAATGCCACCACGACGCCGGCCTGGTGCCGCGCGCCATCCGCGCCCTGAAGGCCGCGCATCCCACGCTGACAGTCATTACCGACGTGGCGCTGGACCCCTACAACAGCGACGGCCACGACGGCCTCGTGAGCGATGACGGCCGCATTTTGAATGATGAAACCATCGAGGTGCTGTGCCGCCAGGCACTCTGCCATGCGCGGGCTGGGGCGGACATCGTGGCCCCCAGCGACATGATGGACGGCCGCGTGGCCGCCCTGCGCGCCGCGCTGGATGGCGCGGGCCACACGGGCGTGTCGATCATGAGCTACACGGCCAAGTATGCCAGCGCCTACTACGGCCCCTTCCGCGGCGCGCTGGATTCCGCGCCCAAGGCGGGCGACAAAAAGACCTACCAGATGGACCCCGCCAATGCCCGCGAGGCGCTGCGCGAGGCCGCGCTGGATGAGGCCGAGGGTGCCGACATCCTGATGGTAAAGCCCGCCGGGCCCTACCTGGACATCATCGCCAGGCTGCGCGCCGCCAGCACGCTGCCCATCGCCGCCTACCAGGTCAGCGGCGAATACCTCATGATCAAGGCCGCCGCCGCTTCGGGCTGGCTGGATGAGGAGAAGGTCATGCTGGAATCCCTGCTGGGCATCCGGCGCGCGGGCGCGGACATGATCCTGACCTACTTTGCCCGCCGGGTGGCGGAAAAGATGGCCTGAAGCGCTCTGCGAAACGTCTCCCCACCGTCCCACGCGCATGATCAGCATCCTCGAAGCCACCCCGGGAGCCACCGGCCCCACGCTTGCCGAGCGGATGTACCTGGCCTTTTCCCAGGATGGGCGGCTGGCGGAGTCGCCGCAGTTTGAATACCGCCCGCAGCAGCAGCAGATGGCCCAGTTGGTGGGCGAGGCGCTGGAAAAGAACCGCGCGCTCATCTGCGAGGCCGCCACGGGTGTCGGCAAATCGCTCGCCTACCTCATCCCGGCCGCCACTTACGCCATCGAGCAGAAGCGCAAGGCCATCATCTGCACGCACACGATCAACCTGCAGGAGCAGCTCATCCACAAGGACATCCCGATCGTGAAAAAGATCGTCGGCGACTTCCACGCCGAGCTGCTGAAGGGCCGGAACAACTATCTCTGCCCCACGCGCCTAAAAAGCGCCTTTTCCCAGACTGGTGACCTCTTCAGCAGCAGCGAGGCCGCCGAGCTGCAGCTCATCATGGACTGGCAGCGGGAAAACCCCACCGGCACGCTCAGTGAGATGGACTTCACCCCTGGCGCGCGGCTTTGGTCCATGGTCCGCAGCGAGCCTCACGCCTGCACGCCGCGCCGCTGCCCGCCCGGGAGCGGCTGTGTTTATCAAGAGGTGCGCCGCCGCATGGCCGCCGCCGATGTGCTGGTGCTGAACCACACGCTCTTCTTCACCCTGCTGGCCTCGGCGGAGGAAGTGCTGGCCGATGACGCGAACTTCATCTTCCCGCGCGATTTCGTCATCCTGGACGAGGCGCATACGATCGAAAATATCGCCGCGCAGGCCTTTGGCATCCACGTCACCGAGAGCAGCGTGCGCTTTGAGCTGGGCCGACTCTACAACCCGAAAACGCGCAAGGGCTTCTTTACCAGCGTGGGCGATAGCGACGCCATCCGCGAGGTCACGCAGACCATCGGCGCGGCGGAGATGTTTTTCCGAGAGGCCGAGATGCGCTGCAAGTTCAGTGGCCCGTATGGCAAGGAGTTCCGCATCCGCGAGGCTGGGCTGACGGAAAACACCCTGGCCCTGCCGCTGCAGCGCGTGGCCAATTTTGCCCTAAAAGCAGGGGATGCCGCCAAGAGTGAGGCCCAGCGGCTGGAGCTGCACGACATCGCCAAGCGCCTTACCGCCCTGCGCACAGATCTGGCTGCTTTTCTGGATCAAACCGAGGACGGCCATGTCTATTGGGCCGAGCGCAGCACCGGCGACACGCGCAACCTCTCCCTGCATAGCGCGCCCATCGACGTCGCGCCAAAGCTCCAGGAGATCTTCTTCTCCGGCGGCAAGGCCTGCGTCTTCACCAGCGCCACGCTGGGCGTGGGCGATGACGGCCAGCTCAACTACTTCCGCCGCCGTGTCGGCGCACAAAAAGCACGCGCAGCCAGCATTGAGAGCCCCTTCGATTTCAAAAAGCAGATGCGGCTCTACCTGGTGAAAAAGATGCCCGAGCCGAAGGACGCCACCTACGCCGATGCGCTGCAGGAGAAGATCGAGCACTTCCTGGACCTCTCCCAGGGCCGCGCCTTCGTGCTCTT
>JAIWOJ010000464.1 GCA_020216965.1 Prosthecobacter sp. | reverse complement strand
TGCACCTGCTGCGGCGTGCCTTCCTGGTCGGCATTCATGGGCCAGAGGTAGAGTTCTTTTAAGCCGTAGTCACGCGCTAGGTAGGAAAAGGCACCCTCACAGCTCACCAGCCATCTTTGTGCAGCAGGGATCGTCTGCAGCTTCTGCCTCACAGGTTCATCCACGGCTTTCAGCTTGGCTGTGTAAGCCGCCGCGTTGGCGTCATAGGTCGCTGCGTTCGCCGGGTCCAGCTTCACCAAGGCGGCGCGGATGTTTTCCACATAGCGGATCGCATTCGCGGGGGACATCCAGGCATGGGGATTGGGTTTCCCGTTATAGGGGCCTTCCCCGATGCTCATGGGCTCGACGCCATCGCTGATGACCACGGAAGGCACGCCACGCACCTGCTGGAGGAATTTCTCAAACCAGCGCTCGAGGCCCAGGCCGTTCCAGAGCACGAGGTCTGCATCCTGAGCCTTCACAAGGTCCAGCGGCGTCGGTTCATAGTCGTGGATCTCCGCGCCGGGCTTCGTGATCGACTCAACCACCGCCGCGTCGCCCGCCACGTTTTGGGCCATATCCTGGATGATGGTGAAGGTGGTCAAAATGCGCTTTTTGCCACCTCTGGCGGCCTGCTCTCGCTCGCAGGAGGCTAGGAGGGGAAACACAAACAGCAGGGTGAGTAGGCGCGTCAGCATGGTGGTGTGGTTTAAAAACGAATGCTCATGCCAGTGAAGACACCGAAGTCAGGTGCAGCGCGGTTCATGCCAAGCCTCACGCCGGCATCGAAGATAAGATTGTCCGTCACAGCAAAGGTCAGCCCGGCATCAAAGAGCGCCTGGTAGTCCGTGTCTTGCCCAGCGATGCCCACCAGCTCCAGATACATGCCCAGCTTTTGCGTGAGGGAGATGCCGAGCGTGGCGCTGTGCAGCCACTCCAGATCGTGCCCGCTCGTCTCTGCGTCAGGCACGAGGTCCAGCTCGCCCATCAGGCCGAGCGAGATGCGGTCCGTGAGGCTGATGGAAAATGGAGCGATCAGGCCACCCGCCCAGGCTTCATCGCTCACTTCCGTATGCGTGGGGATGGTGACGTAGGGCATGAGGGCAAAGGCCGTGTGCCCGCTGTCATTGCCCCAGAGGTTCTGCTTATACCTGACGGTGATGTCTCCAAAACCGCTCGTTTGCGTGCGGTCACCGCGCTCGGACTCACCGGCCACGGCGTGGCTGTTCACGATCACCTGAAGGTCGCTGTGCTGGGTGACGCCGAGTTTGAAATTGACCTGCCCATAGATCCATTCGTCGGAGGAGCCGCTGCCCGCATTCGCATCCCGGCCATAGTCAAAGAAGCTCGCCTCGATCTGCATCATGCCCTGCGGCACGCTGTATGAGGATTCGGTGGTGTCCGGACGGTCCGTGCTCATCTCGCGCGGGGCCGTTTCCTGGGCAAAAAGAGCCGGGCAAAGGCAGAGCAGGCTGAGCAAGGAAATCTTGTCTGACATGGGAAATTTAGTCTGGGCTAAAACTTACAACTTCGACTGCTGACGCAAGCAAATTTTAGTCCAGACTAACTTTGCTGCCCACAGCCTGACTTTCTGCTTTTCCGTTCCACATCCGGCGGCTACTGGATAAGCCCGCCTCATGCCCGCCGCCAAGCGCCAGGAAACGACTGCGCACGTCCACTCGCCCGCGATCGAAGATTACCTCGAGCAGATCCACAATCTGATCGAAGGCAAAGGTTATGCCCGTGTGGTGGACATCGCCAAGAACCTTGGCATCTCCCAGGCCAGCGTGACAAACATGATCCAGCGCCTGGATGCCGAGGGCTACGTCGTCTATGAGCGCTACCGCGGCGTGGTGATGACCGAATCTGGAAAAAAAATCGGACAAGAAATCGCGCGGCGGCATGAGGTGCTGACCCGACTGCTCTCCGGCTTCGGTTTGGACCCCCAGACGGTGCATGAGGATGTGGAGGGCATGGAGCACCACATGAGCCGTGCCACCCTGGACGTGCTAACGCTGCTGATGGAGGAGCTGGAGGGCAATCCCCGGCTGATGGCGAAGCTCAAGGAGCGGCTTTCCGCCCGCGCCTCCGCTTGATGGTCCAGTGGCCCGCGTGCATCATCGGCCAACATGAGCCGGAGACCGCCCCCACCCACAGCCCAGGCAGATTCCACACACGCCGTGCTTGGCATCGAGGCGGGCGGCACGCGCACCACGATCCTGCTGGCGGCTAATGATGGCCGCGTGCTCGCGGATTTTCAGACAGGCCCGGCCGTGCTGCCACTGATGTCCGACCGCGAGCTGCAATGGCACTTGCGCGAGATCGCCGGGCGGCTGCCTGAAGTTCCCAGCGCCATCGGCATCGGCATGGCAGGCGCACGGAGCGAGGCGGACCAGGAAAGGCTGCGCCGTGCTGCCAGCCGCATTTGGCCGCAGATTCCCTGCGTGGCGACGAACGACCTGGAGACGGCTCTCGCGGCAGCCCCGGAAGGGACCGCGAAACTGCCGCGCATCCTCGTGCTCAGCGGCACGGGCTCCTGCTGTTTTGGCAGGGCACCCGGTGGCCGCACAGCGAAGGTGGGCGGGCGCGGGCATGTGATCGGCGACCGCGCCAGCGCCTGCGATATCGGCCTGCGCGCGCTGCGTGCCGTCATGGCAGATTTGGACCAAAACGGGCGCATGGGGCCTCTCGGGGCCGCAATGCTCAACGCGCTAACTTTCAATGAGCCCGAGCAGCTCATCCCCTGGTCCGTGCAGGCTGGCAAGGGCGAGATCGCCAGCCTGGCCGTCACCGTCTTTGCCGTTGCCGCCAAGGGCGACCGACTGGCGCGGCGCATCCTGGCGGAAGCCGCCACGATGCTGGCAGAGGATGCCGTGCTGTGCGCACGCCAGCTCACAGCAGGCAGCGTGAGCCCTGTGGCCTTCGTGCTCAATGGTGGCGTGCTTTTGAAAAACCCTGCCTTTCTCCAGCAGGTCGCGCGCCTGATCCGCAAGCAGTGGCCTGGGGCGAAGATCCTTCCCCTGCCCCGGCCCTCTGTGTGGGGTGCGGTGGAGTTGGCACGCGCACTCACGACCACACCGGTGCCTGCGGCTGGCCCTGTGGAAAAAGCCGCCGCCACC
>JAIWOJ010000463.1 GCA_020216965.1 Prosthecobacter sp. | reverse complement strand
TCTGGAAGAAATTCAGAATGGCTCAGTGTGGAGCAGATTCGGGAATTGATCCGCCTGCATTGCGATCCCAGCTTTACCGTGGACGCATGAGCGCAAATTTCCTGCCCTACGGACGTCAAAAGATCGACGAGGCTGACATTGCTGCTGTCGTTGAGGTACTGAAGTCAGATTTCCTAACACAGGGACCTGCCATCCCTCGCTTTGAAAAAGCTGTCTCTAGCTGGTGTGGAGCGCGTCACGGCGTCGCTATGGCCAATGGCACAGCCACGCTGCACTGCGCCGCCAAGGCACTCGGTCTCGGGCACGGTGACCGTCTTTGGACTTCCCCGATCACCTTTGTGGCCTCTGCCAACGCTGGGCGCTATTGTGGAGCCAAGGTGGATTTTGTGGATGTGGATCCTGGAACTGTGTTGATGTGCCCGGAAAGGCTGGAAGCAAAGCTCATCCAGGCAGAGAAGGATGGAACACTGCCGAAGGTGGTAGTGCCTGTGCACTTCGCTGGTCAGTCTTGTGATATGCCACGCATCTATGCTCTGGGGCAAAAGTATGGTTTTAAGATCATTGAGGATGCCGCCCATGCTCTTGGTGGAGAATTTATGGGCGAAAAAATTGGCAATTGCCGCTGGTCAGACGCCGCATCCCATAGCTTCCACCCGGTGAAAATCATCACGAGTGGCGAGGGAGGCATGATCACCACCAATGACGACGAACTAGCCTGGCGCATCGCCAACCTGCGCACTCATGGCATCACACGCGAACCCGGACGTATGGTGAACGAGTCCCATGGAGCCTGGTATTACGAACAACTAGAGCTTGGCTTCAACTATCGAATGACGGACCTCCAGGCGGCGCTAGGTGCTAGTCAGATGACAAAATTGGAGGCATTTGCGAGAAGGCGACGAGAGATCGCGGATGTCTATGACCGGGAGTTAGCCGGACTCCCACTACGACCGCTGGTCCGCGACCCGCGCGGCATCAGCGGCTGGCACCTTTACATGATCAGGCTGAATTTGGACGAGATTGGTGTAAGCCGCCGCGAGGTCTTTGACCGTCTGCGTGCTCGTGGTATCGGGGTCAACGTGCATTATATCCCGGTCCATCTTCAACCTGATTATCAAAAGCAGGGCTTCAGAAGAGGCATGTTCCCGGTGGCTGAGCGCTACTACGAAGAGGCCATCACCCTACCGATGTTTCCGGGGATGAATGATGCTGATGTTTTGCAAGTGCGTGATGCTTTGCGGTGTTCGTTGGCAGAAATTTGAGGAGCGCAAACTATGCAGCCAATGACACTAGGGACAGCACAGCTAGGCATGAGGTATGGCATCGCCAATGGATCCGGCCAGCCAAGTAAGATGGAGGCATCATCGATTCTCGCTAGTGCCCACCGTCACGGTTTTAGCCACCTGGACACGGCAGCCGCCTATGGCGAATCCGAGTCCGTTATCGGTGCGCTTCTGCCTCATATTGATCCCGGTGCTAGCCTGAAGGTAGTGTCTAAAATACCTTTTGGCCTACCCATAGAGAACTGGTCCGCACAGTTAGAAAGGTCTCTTCAAAAGCTAGGTCGGTCACACTTGGACGGTTGGTTGCTGCATAACGATAGTGATTTTCCACGTTTGGATAAAGTGGCTCTTGATCTCGTTTCCGAGCATATGTCGAAAGGGAAAGTGCGTGCTTTCGGTGTCTCTTGTTACTCACCAGAAGTGGCCTTAGCGGCGCTAGAGATGCCTCAGGTCAGCCTCTTACAGGTGCCTGCAAACGTCTTTGACCGCCGCTTTCTCAGCCAAAAGTTGTTAGTTCTTCTGCAATCGCGCAAATGCTTCCTATTCGTGCGCAGTGCATTCCTGCAGGGGCTCTGCTTGCTGCCGCCAAATGCAGTGCCTGCCCGTGTGCCGGGCGGACGGCAGGCGGTGGCGACACTGGTCAATTTCTGCCGACAGCACGATTTGTCCCCTCAAGCATTCTGTCTTCACTATTTGGCGGATCGTCTGAAAACCGTGCCTCACAGCATCATTGTGGGTGTTGAAAAGACTGAGCAGTTGGATGAGCTAGCAGCTTTCGCAGTCCAGCCCAGCCCGCCTGAGGAGGTTTTTGCAGCTTGGGAAGAGATCTTTCCCCAGGGTAACATCCATCTAGTCAACCCGCAGCTCTGGCCCCATGCCTGATGATCATTCCATGCAGTCACAAACGAAGCCATCGCGATGCGTTGCTATCATTCCCGCTCGAGGGGGGAGCAAACGGATCCCAGATAAAAATATTCGTTCATTCTGCGGTGTGCCGATCATCGGAAGATCGATCCGTGCAGCCCAGGAATCGGGGCTCTTTGAAAAAATTATCGTCTCCACGGACTCGGCACAGATCGCCGAGGTAGCTATTCAGTTTGGCGCTGAAGTACCGTTCTTCAGGGACGCTGAACTGTCGGGGGACAAGGCGGGGCTTCACAGCGTGATGGCTGATGCCCTCAGGCAGCTTGCTATCTATGGGATCAGTCCTGATTTTGTCTGCTGCCTGCTTGCTACGGCACCCATGGTGCGCGCCGGAGATCTGCGGAATGGGTTGGAAATGCTCCAGCAGAGTGGCGCGCGAATGAGCCTCTCTGTGACGGAGTTCCCCTACTGCATCTTCCGTGCTCTCAGGCACGATGAACAAGGTCGTGCAGTCATGATCTGGCCGGAAAACCTCACCCGGCATTCCCAGGAATTCCCCCAGGCATTTCACGATGCAGGCCAGTTTTACTGGTGGGACGCTCGCCGCTTTGAGGATAATCCAACGATGTTCTTTTCTGATTGCGTGCCTGTCTTCCTGCCTCGCTCTCGCGTCCAGGATATCGACACCCTGGAAGACTGGGAACATGCGGAGAACCTTTTTCAGAATCTCCAGCACGAATGAAAAGCGAAAAATTGAAAAATTGGCATCTACGGCCAGCAGAGACCAAGGACTGCCGTTTATACTGGGAGTGGGCAAATGATCCCCAGGTTAGAGCCATGGCTTTTCAACCAGAACCCATTCCATGGGAATCCCACCTCCTGTGGTTTGAGAATAAGCTCCAATCCGCCACGTCGAATCTTTACATCCTAGAAACAGATGCGGGAAGCCCTGCCG
>JAIWOJ010000462.1 GCA_020216965.1 Prosthecobacter sp. | reverse complement strand
AGCCTCGTCCCCTGGCTGAAAGACCCTGCCACGAAGAGCCGCATCGCCGTCTTCAGCACCATGATCGCCACGCACACCAGCGCCCTCGGCCACAGCGCCCGCAACGCCCGCTACCGCTACATCGAGTGGAACGGCGGCAAGGACGGCGTGCAGCTCTACGACCTGCAAACCGACCCGCACCAGCTCACCAACCTCGCCGGACAGGAAGCCCACCTGCCCATGCAGAAGCGCTTGAACCGCCTGCTGCGTGAGCATTTGCATCGGGTTGCCGAATGATCCGTTTTGCTGCAAGAATGATGATGAGATTCCCCCCTTCTTTGAGGCTGGCTTCCAGCCTCCTTTTCTTGATTCAGGCCACAGCCGCCGCAGCCATCCCACTCCAGCATGGCCCGCATCGGCACGTGATAATCACCGCGCAGGGGGAAGGGGTCATCACGCTGACCCTGGAGGAGGGGCACCCGCATTTCTGGACCTCGATCACGCCGCCGGACTACCAGCCGGCCAAGCACAGCGTTTTTGCGCTGGAATACTTTGCCCCCAACGGCCTGGAAGCCATCACCCTGCGCTACCGAACCGCCGATGGCGGCATGGCCGTGCTGGAAACCCTCAACGCGCCGCTGGCGGAGGCCTGGCAGCCGCTGGCCTTTGATCTCAGCCAGGCCGAGCCTCCACCCGCAGGCGCAGCGCACCCGGAGATGCGGTTCCACCTCGCCCTGCAGGGCCGCCCGGGCGCGCAGCTGCAGATGCGCAACCTGCAGGTGCGTGAGCCCACGCCCGAGGAGCAGGACGCCATTCGTTACCGCGAGCAACGCCAGGCGGAACGTGAAGCCGACGCCGAGGCCATCGAGGCCTACTTTGCGCAAAGCTACCCCGCCAGCATCCACACGGTTCACATCGGCAAGGAGCAGATCACTGTGATCGGCAAGTCCCCGGAGCCCGCCAAACTTGTCGCCATTCCTCCGCACACACCCTCGCATCGGGCCCGTCCGGATGTCGCCGCGGAGTGTGCCATTCAGCCGGATGCCCAGGGACAGTTCCGCGTGGATCTGCCTCGCCGCCGCCCGCTGGATCGCGAATGCTTCCGCTGGCGGCTGGCCTCGGAGGAACAGAGCCGCTGGCTTTCGCACGCCGCCTGGCCCACCGCTTACGGACCGGCTGTGGGCCGCAAGCTGCAGCGCCTCACCGCGGATCATCAGAAGGGCATCGGCATGCCGCCTTATCAAAATGCCGATCACGAAATCTTTAGCCTCGGCATCCGCCATGCCACGGTCAACATGGTGCTCACCAGCCTGCTTTCAGACAAGCCGCAGCCCGGTTGGGAGCCATGGCCGTTCGAGGAGCGCGCCTATCATTTCAATCCCACTGCTTTGCAGCACCTGGAGCGCACACTTTCCATCCTGGCGGAGAAGGACATCATCGTCTCCGCCATTCTGCTGGTGCCCAACCATCGGCATCCTGACGGCAGCCCCACCCACAGCCTCATCCATCCGGAGGCCGAGGCACGCGGCATCTACTCCATCCCCAACCTCGCCGGCGAAGGCAGCACGCATTACTACCGCGCCCTCTTCCATTTTTTGGCGGAGCGCTGGAGCCGCCCGCCCACTCCGGAGCAGCCCCATCCGCCGCGTGTGAGCAACTGGATCCTTCACAACGAGGTGGACCAGGCCGCCACCTGGACCAACATGGGCGATCAGCCGCTGGCGCGCTATCTGGAGACCTATCTGCGCTCCGCCCGCATCGTCCACCACAGCACCCGGCTGTTTGATCCCACCTCGCGTGTGTTTGTCTCACTCACCCACCATTGGGCGAGCAAAAGCAGCGGCAGCGGCACCTACATCGTGCGCGAGATGCTGGAGCTTTTCTCAATGATGAGCCGCGCGGAGGGCGACTTCGAATGGGGCGTGGCCTATCATCCCTACCCGCGTGATTTGCGCAATCCGGACACCTGGCTCGATGCCGGCCTCACCGACGACTTCGACACCCCTTACATCACGCCCAAGAACATCCAGGTGCTCCCCGCCTTCCTCAGCCAGCCGCGGTTTCTGCACGAAGGCCGGCCGCGCGGCATCCTGCTTTCCGAGCAGGGGTTCAACACGCCCACGCTCAGCCTCGAGGATCAACAGCGCCAGGCCGCCGGGCTGCTCTATGTCTTCGATAAAATCCGCGCGTTCCCGGTCATCGAGGCCTTTCATCTCCATCGCTATCACGACATGCCCGTGCAGGAGGGCAATCTTCGCCTCGGCATCATCACCGAGACCGGCGCGCACAAGCTTGGCTGGCAGGTGTATCAGGACATCAACACCGAGCGCGAAGCCCAACACCGCCCCTTGATGGAGGAAGTCATCCGCAGAACCTCCGCCCCGCCGTGACAGCCGCGTGCCGGACATGGCGGCGAGCGACCTTGCCATCTTGAAAAATCGGGAAGAGTGCAGCCACTACAGCCGAATCCGACACACTCTTTGCCGCAGGTTTCGGCCTGCTTTTGACCCAGAAAGGAAAAGGGAAAATGGAAATTCGATAACAGGGTTCGCTTTGCTCATTTCATGGGCGGATGGAACACTTTAGCGGCTTAGTAAAGACTCACCCAGAAGGTGAGTTCACTGAAGCATCGTCCGCGCTGGTGAGCGCTGGCCACTGAACCTCCCTGGAGGACGATTTTACGCCGAGTGGGACATGCAGGCACCAGTGAAGCGCGAAGTGCAGTTGATCTTCTTCTTTGAGTTCCTTCATCAAGGCGATCGATGGTCAGAGTTCATGAGCGAGTGTCCGCACCACTAGATCGGCATCCGAGGTAGCGGCAGCCACGACGTGATGGGCACCTTGCCCTTGAGCATTCGCTGTGGTCACTGGCGTTACGCCCACATCAACGCCTTGCGTGCCGCGCTCAAGCGCATGGACGAGCACATCCGTCTGCACCGGTTGCAGCCGCATGCCCGCCATGCGCTCGGATACTCATCACGACTTTGCTTTCCTGGGAAGTCTCACGACTTTCTCTACGGACGCACCGTAGAAGCGAACGTGAGTTTGCTCGCTAAGCGCCCGGAACTCATCACGACTTCGCTTTCTTGGGAAGTCTCACGACTTCCTCTACGGCCGCACCGTAGAAGC
>JAIWOJ010000461.1 GCA_020216965.1 Prosthecobacter sp. | reverse complement strand
AGGGAGCTCGCCTTTTCCGCTCGGCCTTCAGCTGGCCGCAGCCGGCGGCTACGTCGATGCCGCGGCGCTGGCGGATGGTGCAGGGGATGCCGCTTTCCTGGATCAGGCGGTGAAACTCGGCTGCGGCAGCTTCGGCGCTTTCGCGGCCTGCGTAGCCGCGTGTTTCATTCAGAGGGATGAGATTCACGTGGGCGTTCAGGCCATGCAGCAGGGCGGCCACGCGGCGGGCGTGTTCCGGCGTGTCGTTCACCCCGGCGATCAGCGTCCAGGCAAAGAAGATCTTCCGCCCGGTGGCCTCGCCATAGTCGCGGCAGGCGGCGATCAGCTCCGCCAGGGGCCAGCGCTGGTTGGCGGGCACCAGGGCGCCGCGCTCCTCATCCGTGCTGCCATGGAGACTGACGGCCAGGTTGTAGGGGCACCGCTCCTCCGCCATGCGGCGGATGCCGGGCACCACGCCCACCGTGCTGATGGAGATCTTCGCCGGGCCGATGTTCGCGCCGCGTGTGTCGCTGATGATGCCCAGCGCGCGCATGACGTTGTCGTAATTGTGCAGCGGCTCGCCCATGCCCATTAGCACCAGGTTCCGCAGCCGCTGCCCGCGCGCCGCCAGCACGCGGCGGGCATGATGCACCTGCGCCACGATCTCCCCGGCGCGCAGATGCCGCACAAAGCCCATCTGGCCCGTGGCGCAGAAGACGCAGCCCATGGCGCAGCCTGCCTGCGTGCTCACGCAGGCCGTGTGGCGGCCTTCGTAGCCCATGATGACGGTCTCGATCTCCTGGCCGTCCGTCAGCCGCAGCAGGAACTTCTGCGTTAAACCATCGCCGCTGGGTGTCTCGACCGCGATGGGCAGCACGTCTGCCATCATGCGCGCGCCCAGGTTTGCCACCAGCCAGCGTCGCAGCGGCGGGGAAAAATCCTGCCTGGCCAGAAGATCCGGCTCCGAGCGGAAGTGGAGCGCATTCCACAGCGCGGCGGTGTGCGCGGCGGAGATGCCCTCCCGCAGCAGCAGGGCGCGCAGCTCATCAAAGGTGAGGTCATGCAGGTGCGTGGCCTGCGCGGCGGCGGATGGGGTTTCCAAGATCATGCGCGGCTCAGGATGCGTCCGAAAAAGCGCAGGCTGTCCGCTAGGTGCTCGCGCCAGTACTCCCAGGTGTGGCCGCCGGGGAATTCCTGATACTCATGGGCGATGCCCGCGCGCTCCAGCCCCTCATGCAGGTGGCGGTTGGGCTCGATCAAAATGTCCTCCGTGCCGCAGTCAAAGCGCAGCGGCGGCAGGCGGTGTGCGTTGAGCTTCAGGCACTCCAGTGCTTGGAGGGGGCGGTCTTCCGCCAGATCATAGCCTGCGGGATACTCCTCCACAAAGCCCTGCATCTGGCCCATCTCCGTCACGCTGCTGTGCGCGCTGATGCCTGAAAAAATCTCTGGATGCAGCGCGCCCAGCCGCAGCGCGCCCCAGCCGCCCATGGACAGGCCGCTGATGAAGCAGGGCGCACCCGCCGTGTTCGGCTCCAGCAGCGTGGCGATGGCGGGCACCTCCTCCACGATCCAGCGCGCGTAGTCCGCGTCCGCATGGCGCAGGTAGCCGCTGCCATCGCCCCACAGGCCGTCGGAGGGCATGGCCAGCATCATCGGCGGCAGGCCCTCGTGCTGGATCAGACGGTCCAGCACCTCATGCGCGGCCCCTTTGAAAAGCCAGGCCCAGTGGCTGCCATACACCCCGTGCAGCAGCACCACCAGCGGCAGACGCCCCGCGCGCAGGCCGGGCGGCACGTAGAGGCACACATCCGCGCGCCGCCGCAGGGCGGCCGACTTCACCGTAGCAAAATGCACCCCAGGTGGCGTGAGGTCCGGGTGGGAAAATTCGACGGTGCGAAAGGCTTGAAGCATGGCGGGTAGTAAGAGAACAGTGGCACAAAGCAGTCTTCCTGCCCCGCGTGCAAGAGGGCAGTCGCGTCGCCCTGGCCTCTGCTGAGCCCGAGTTTCAAACTTGTCGCAGACAACAGGGTTCACATCACTAGGAACATCGGAATCCTGCTGGGGTGCTCTTTCAGGATTGAGGAGATGTTATTGCAGCAGGCCTTGAGAGGCAGTGGAATGAGCGTTGACTCGGGCGGGGTTCCCCCTTTGATAGAGAGGGCGCATTTATCGCCTTTTCCCACCACCTCCACCCCTCTCCACCCCACGATCTATGGCTATCTCTGTTGGCTCCTCTGCTCCTGATTTTACGGTCACCACCCTTGGCCCCAATGGCCCAGAGCTTTTTAAGCTTTCCGAAAACATCGGCCAAACGAATCTGCTGCTGCTCTTCGTGCCGATGGCTTTCACGGGAGTGTGCACCAAGGAATTTTGTGAGCTATCCAATACGATCAATGAGTATGCGTCTCTGAATGCCACCGTGCTCGGCATCAGCGGGGATAATCCCTTTGCGCAGAAGGCATGGGCGGAGAAGGAAGGGATCACGCTGAAGCTGCTCAGTGATTATGATCACCAAGTGGCTGCGGCATACGGGGTGGCGTATGAAAGCTTTTTGCCTGCGAAGAATCTGATCATGGGCGGTGTGCCCAAGCGTTCGGCCTTTATCGTCGATAAGGCGGGTGTGATCCAATACGCAGAGGTGCTGGAGAGCCCAGGCGATCTGCCGAATTTTGAGGCGATCAAGGCGAAGCTGGCCGAGCTCGCTTAAACTGCGATGATCGGGCTGGCGTGCCGATGGCACGCCAGCCTTTTTTTTTGAGAAAAGGGTCGATCCAATCAGGAGGCTAGAGCGGGGGCTTCTGGGCTTTCGTCCAGCGGGAGAGAGGAGCTTTCAGGCTCCACATTCGCGTTTTCAGGAAGCTCTGGGGCAGAGGTTAGTTGTGCCTGGTGATGGCCTTCTTCGGCAGCGACCTCGGCTTCGAGCTGGAGTTCATCCGGCTCGCTCCGGGTTTTGCGCTTCCTGCGGCTTGATTCGTCGTCCGTGGTCATGCGCACACCGACGGGTTTGGAGACACCGAATTCCTGCATGGTGACGCCGTAAATGACATCGGCGCGGCCCATGGTTCGCTTGTTGTGGGTGACGATGATGAACTGGGAATTGTCGATGAAATTGTCCAGCATCTTGAGGAAGCG
>JAIWOJ010000460.1 GCA_020216965.1 Prosthecobacter sp. | reverse complement strand
AAAAGGTTCACGCACACGCAGGCGGCATCGTAGCGCACGGCCTGGAGCATCGTCTCCTCAATCATCAGGCTGAAGCGGCTGGTAGGCAGCTCTTTGCCATAGATGTTTGCCACGTCCGTGCGCAGCACCAGGCTGGGCTTGAACCTGCCTGGCAGCTCCTGCAGGTGCCGCGCCTGGCCTAGCGTGAGCTGGATGGCGTCTGGCGCGGCATCCACCAGCGTCTTCACCACCTGACGCATGTCCTCAATGCCCTGGAGAAAACCGGGTTGGTTGAAAAAACCATGGTCCACGGCGACATCAAAGCAGCGGCCGGACTTGGGATTGAAGAGGCGATTGAGGCGGTATTGTTTCATGAACGGGTTGGGAGGAGATAAGCGCCCATCCTGCGCATCTGGAAGCCGATTGCCACAAAATCATGCTGGCACAGGCGTGACAGGTTTTGATCCAGAAAGTATCCTGCCGCATGTCCGCCCGCCTTACCCTCATCGCCGCCGTGTCCGCCGATGGACGCATCTCCAAGGGCACGGGCGTTCCGTGGGACCTGCCTGCGGACCGAGAGCATTTCCGGGCCTATGCCAGGGATCGCTGGCTATTGATCGGGCGTCGTACCCATGAGGAGATGCTTGGCTGGTTCCAGCCGGGGCATCATCCGCTGGTGCTGACCCGTGATGCCAGCTTCCAGGCCATGCTAGGACAGCCCGTGCCCACCGTGGCGCGCGCGCTGGAACTGGCCTCCCAGGCCGACCAGGCAGAGCTGGTCTGCTGCGGCGGCGCGCAGACCTATGCCGCCGCCATGCCGCTGGCCGACAGCCTGGTCATCACGCATGTGCATGACTTCCTGGGGGATGGGCCGATATTTCCGACCATCGCCGCTGAGACTTGGGAGCCCGTGAGCCGCCGGAAGCATGAGGTAGATGCGCAGCACGCGGTATCCTTTGAAATCGTCCGCTATCAGCGCGTGTGCTGGGCACCGCTGGATCTGGCGGCCTGAGAAAACTTGGCGCGCGCGCCTCAGACCACCGGACCCGGCACATCTTTCCACTTCTCGTGGAACTCGCGATACACAATCGGGCTGATCTCGCTGGGCTTGATCTCGCTGCGGCCACCCCAGAAGACATTCGTGTACTCCAGCGGGATGCCCACATCGGCAAGGTGCTTGTCGATGGCTGCTTTGTGCGCCAGCACGGTTTCTTTATCCGTGCCATGGATCACGCCCATGATATTCACGTTGGCAAAGCGTTCCCCGCCTTCGCGCCAGTAGCAGTGCGTCATGATGGGATGGCGGCCCACCTCGCCTCCGGCACGCTCCTCCATGCCCTTGGGCACCTTCCAGTGAAAAAGCGCATTGAAGCGGGTCACCCGCACACCGGCAGCGCTGGGCTTCACATGCTCTAGAAAGGTGGAGAAGCGCCCGATGACACCCTTTTCATCCAGCCGCTTGGCGACTTCGCAGAACTTCTCCAAGCTCACCCCAGCGTCCTTGGCGCGGCCTGCCCAGGGCTCGGGGCAGATTTCCTCAGGCTTCAGGTCACCCTTCAGGTTCAGCAGCACGTTCCATTCTTCGGCATCCAGATCCGCGATGTTGGTGGTCATCATCTTCGCAGGTTCATCCGCCTTTTCCCCAGGCTCCATGGTCTTTCGGCGGACGTGGCCTACGCCTAGGGCGAAGATGCCGTGCGCCTGCATCGTGTAATAATCCTGTGCCCCGATGAGGCGCTTTAGCACGTCGCAGTGCTCGCTGATATTGCGATCTTGTGGCACCTTCAGCGTCGTCCACAGGCGGAAATCGCTGCCGCTGACCTCGCGGTCCGTGCTGCGTAGCACCACATGGCCGCTGAAGGGATCCTGCTTAAAGAGGAAATCAAAAGCGGCGTCCAGCTTCTCCGTTGGCAGCTTCCAGGCCACCAACGCACCTTCGGCCAGCTTGTTTGCCAGCAACGTCTGCCGCACGCGCCGGATCACCCCTGCGCCCAGCATGGCGCGGATGCGCTCCACCACGGTGTCAAAGGGCACGCCGCTTTGCTCGGAGATGAATTGGAATGGATGCTGGTGGAAGCCCTTCACACGATCCTCGCTCACCGCCAGAATGCGGGCATTGATTTCATCTGTGTGTTCAGTGGGAATCGTGGCGTCTGGGGTCATGTGGAGGATGGGATCAGAAAGCATGGCAGCCTCAAATGACGCCGCCGGGGGGACGACTCTTAGCGCCTGCGGCTGAAATGACAAGGCGGGGCTGGCTTTGCGCAAGCGGCGGTGTAGGGCTTACGCACCTGGGCCCTGAAAAATCGGGCGGGTGACTTCAGAGTTGAAAGGCGGGGTCGAAGTGAACCTAGAATTCATGCGCGAAAGGGATGCAGCGGGGCTGGCTTGACGCAGGCCTGCCACAGGCCTATTGCGGGATTCAGCCGCTTTGTGCAAAGCTGCGCCCATGTGGAAACTCACCCGCATCCCTTCACATGCAGCACGACAGGCCAGACAAGTCGCAGACGGGCGCGCGGTGCTTTTCGGCCTGCCATTCATCATCGCAGGGCTGGGCATCGGCGGGTTTGTCTATTTTCCTGCGATCAGCACCTGGTGGTCCGCATGTGCATGGGAGGAGGTGCCCTGCTGGATTGAAAAAGCAGACCTAAATAGCTCACGCAGCAGAAAGGGCGGCACCACGAGCAAAGCGACCGCAAGCTACCGCTACGAATACCGCGGTCGCACCTACCACAGCGAGAAAGTCGGCTTCACCGGCGGCTCGGACAACATCGGCGACTTCCAGCAGCGCGCGTATGCAGAAATCCGCGCTTTCGCGGGCAAAGACCGCCCCTTCCGCTGTTATGTAAATCCCGCGAAGCCCGAGCAGGCCGTGATCTTCCGCGAGTTGCGCTGGGGTTTGATGCTGATGATGTCCGTCTTTCCGATGCTTTTTCCACTCGTGGGCGCGCTCATCTCTCTGGGGGGCCTGCAGGCGTTACGGAAGGCCAGAGCCGAGGCAAAGTTGGCGCAGCAATATCCCTCCGAGCCCTGGCGCTGGCGTCAGGAGTGGGGAGAGGAGACGATCCGGGAGTCGAAAAACGGCCTGCCTGCCTTCCTCATCGCTGCAGGTTGGATTTTGCTCGTTCAGGGGCCG
>JAIWOJ010000006.1 GCA_020216965.1 Prosthecobacter sp. | reverse complement strand
TGTGCGGTAGCTTTCGCCGTGGCAAGGAGGTCGTGCATGATCTGGACTTTCTGGCCGCTAGCAAACATCCCCAGGAGGTGATGGCACATTTCATCAGCCTGCCAGGCGTGGAGAACGTCATCGCCCAGGGGGAAACGAAGGCGAGTGTGTATGCGGCTGGTGGGGTGCAGTGTGATTTGCGCGTGGTTAGTAGCGCAGAGTTTCCCTTCGCCCTCCAGTATTTCACGGGCAGTAAGGAGCACAATGTGGTCATACGCCAGCGTGCGCTAGAGCGTGGGCTATCACTCAACGAATATGGCTTCAAACCAGCCCACGAGGGCGCAGAGATGCCCGTGGACGCCGCCGAGATTCATGAGGAACGGCAGATCTACCGGCTGCTCGGCTTGGACTACATTGAGCCTGAACTGCGCGAGAACTCGGGTGAATTTGATGCAGCAGAGGCTGGTCGGTTGCCGCGTTTGATTGAGCTGGAGAACCTGCGCGGCGTTTTCCACAATCACACCACTGCCAGTGACGGCACAGCCAGCTTACGCGAAATGGCTGAGGCAGCGATGGAGTTGGGGCTGCAATATCTGGGCATCGCCGATCACAGCCGCAGCAGCTTTCAGGCAAATGGCCTGGATGAAAAGCGTCTGCGCGCCCAGATGGCTGAAATTCAACGCCTGAATCAGGAGTTTCAGGGAGCATTCCGCATCTTCACCGGCAGTGAGGTGGATATTCTGAAAGATGGTGCGCTGGACTTTCCTGACGATCTCTTGGCAGAGCTGGACTATGTGGTAGCCAGCGTGCATAACCTCTTTCATCTGCCCGAGTCAGAAATGACAGCGCGCATCATCCGCGCCATCGAAAATCCTCATGTGACCATGCTAGGCCATGTCACAGGCAGGCTTTTGGCCCAGCGTCCCGCGTATGCCGTCAATCTCTCAGCCGTGATCGAGGCAGCGGCCAGCACGGGGACCATCATCGAACTCAACGCGAGCCCTTGGCGGCTAGATATGGACTGGCGCTGGTGGCGGCTGGCGGTGGAAAAGGGCGTGAAGTGTAGCATCAACCCCGACGCGCATAGCACACGCGGTCTCCAGGACGTCATCTTTGGCGTGCGCGCTGCACGGAAGGGCTGGCTGCGCCGCCAGGATGTGCTGAACTGCCTGCCGCTCGGCCAGATCGAAGCTGAACTAGGCCGCAAGCGCAGGCTCAGCAGTCCCTGAGATGCAATCGCGTCTCCGCCGCAACGACGCGGCTGAGGCAGATGAGGCAGATCAGGTTCGGCACAGCCATCAGGCCATTGGCAGCATCAGAAAAATCCATCACAGCAGCGGCAGGCTGCACGGCCCCCACGAGCACCATCAGCACCCACAGGATGCGGTAAGGCTTCACCGCACGCGGCCCCACAAGGTATTCGGCTGCTTTTTCGCCATAGTAACTCCAACCTAAAATCGTGGAAAAAACAAAGGTGATGAGCCCAAAGAGCAAGAACACAGGTCCCAGGGTATGGAGATCGGCAAAGGCAGCATTCGTCAGCGCCTCCTTTGGCAGCCCTTGCTTCCAGTGGCCACTACTTACTAGCACCAACCCAGTGATGGCACACACGACCACCGTATCCCAAAACGTAGCCGTTGAGGAGACCAACGCCTGGCGCACCGGGTTCCGTGTCTGTGCAGCCGCAGCCACGATCGGAGCGCTGCCCAGGCCGGATTCATTGGAAAAAAGACCCCGCGCGATGCCTGCCTGCACGGCCTGCCTCAGCGTGGCTCCTGCAAAACCGCCTATCGCAGCCTGGCTTGAAAAAGCACCTGCGAGGATCTCCGAAAGCGCCCCAGGCAGCAAGGCAGCATTCTTTGCCAGGATGAGAATGCAGCCGATGACGTAGCCAACCGCCATGATCGGCACCAGCAGGCCGCACACGCGGGCGATGCTCTTCACGCCGCCCAGCGTCACCGCAGCGGTGATGGCGGCCATCACAAGCCCCGCCGTCCAACGCAGGACAGTCTCAGACTCAGCTCCCGGCTTCACCCATTCTTTGAGCGTGCTAACGACGGCATTGGCCTGAAACATGTTCCCAATGCCGAAAGCTGCGATGCAGGTAAAAACCGCAAAGATGACCCCCAGCCATTTTTGGCCCAGGCCATGCTCCAAGGCATACATCGGCCCCCCTGCCCAACTGCCATCTGGCATCTTCACACGGTATTTCACCGCGAGCACGGCTTCCGCATACTTGGTGGCAATGCCAAAGACACCCGTGAGCCACATCCAAAAGATCGCCCCAGGGCCACCCGTCGCCAGTGCCCCAGCCACGCCGATGATGTTCCCTGCCCCGATGGTCGCCGCCAGAGCCGTCATCAGCGCACCGAATTGAGACACATCACCTTCCCCATCTCTCTCCTTGGCAAAAGACAGCCGGATAGCCCTTCCTAGGCATCTCTGAATAAAGCCCGTGCGCACGGTCATAAAGAGGTGCGTGCCAAAAAGCAGCACGATCAAGGGCAGCCCCCAGACAAAGCCAGAGAGATCAGCAGCGAATTTCGCAAAGTCCATGCCGCCAGATACTGGCAAGCAGTAGGCCAGGCCAAGACTGAAATTCAAGAAACTGGAGATTTCCCCAAAGCCTTGCGCAGGATGGCATCGACATGGGTGATGGGCAGTGAGTAGTGGCCGTCCTTTTCCAGCCACTCAGTCGTGCTCTGTGGCATCAGCGCAGCGACTTGCTCACTGTATTTCCAGGAAATATTGCGGTCCTCTTTGCCATGCCAAAAATGCACCAAGGTGCGGATCGCCCCCACCTCAAAGCCCCACTCCGAGAGGTAAATGTCTGCATCAGCGATGACGCTACGCGGGCCGCGGCGCAGAGCTTCTAGAATGCCCTCCCGCACCACCTGAAAGACCTCAGGATCAGAAAGCACCCGGCGATCCTCAGCGCCCAGCATCTGCATCAGCCACCGCAGGGGTGCACGCTGCGGATCGCCACGGCTGATCCGCTCCCCCAAACGCAAAAGTCCCCCCAGGACAGAAGGAAAAGGTTCGCGCAGGCGGATCATCAGCCGATAAATCCAAAACATGTGCTCAAACCCCAGGAACCGCAGTGGCGGCGCGCCACAGCAGATTGTGGCACTCAAGACGCGCTCTGGCATCGCATAGGCGGTGGCAAGCACATAGGGCCCCCCGCCAGACCAGCCCATCAGGTGAAATTTTTCTGCCCCCACATGCGCCGCCAGTTCCTCCAGCATCACAGGCCAGTCTAGCAGCGTTCGTCCAGGCTGAAAGTCGGAAAGCCCGATCCCAGGGCGGTCTGGTGCGATGATGCGCAGGCCGTGCTCCTTCGCCGCCGCGTCCATCAGCCTGCCCTGCACCCGCGCACTGGGCCAGCCATGGTAATAAAACATCACCTCACCTTCAGGCGCACCGTATTTAGCATAACCCAGCGTTAAGCCGCTGCGCAGTTTCAAAGTAAAGTCTGACATTCTCAGGGGGATACATAGCCATCCTAGGTCAGCCCATTTAACCTGCAACTGTGTGTAGGCTACTTTTACCCTGGTCCCGAACTTTAGCGGCGCAGAAATGCGCTGGGAACCATAACACGGATTCCATTTCCCAAGCTAGGCGAGGCGCACCCATGGGGCTCAGATCCGGCTATGGCCCTAGCGCACGATGACCTGTGAGCCAGGGCGCACGAGTGTAGGCAGGCGTATGGCATCCCAGTTGGCAAAGCGGACGCAGCCGGCACTTTGGCTGCGGCCGATGGTGCGTGGTAGGGCGGTGCCATGGAGACCGATGCCGCTTTTACTGATGCCACACCAAATGATGCCCACAGGGCTATTCGGCCCAGGGGGAAGCTGGTAGGCCTCTCCACCACGCACGCCAGCCTCTAAAAATTGTTTATCGTAGCGGAATGAGGGCGTGGTGAGGATGGTCTTCATCTCCCAGGTGCCCACAGGGATAAACTCCGGCTTTCCAGGCGTGATGGGAAAAGCAGCCAGCAGACGCTCATCCGGCGCATACACGACCGCAATGCGCTCCGTGGTGTCGATAACGATGGTGTTCTTGCTCAAGAGTGGATCCGCCTTGTAGCTGGCCATGGGCTTGACCTCCTCAATCCGAAAAGAGCGCACGTTTGGCACGATGACACGGTCTCCAGGTTTCAGCCGCGTCATGTTTTTATCCGGGTTCAGCTTGGCGAGAAAGTCCTCGTCTGTGTGAAAGCGCTCAGCCACCAGCTCAGCCAGGCTACGGTAGGCCATGTAGGGGAAGGTGGCCTGCTCCTCCGGCTTTTCCGGTAGCGCCGGATCGACAAAGCGCAGCATCTCCTCTTTGATCTGGTAGGTGGCATACATCACAGGCACCTCTTTGGCCGCCTGCTCCAGTGCGTAAGACCATTCATAGAGGTTTCTGCGCCGGTTGGCGAAGTTGTAGTTCACCAGGGCTTTGAAGGTGAACTCCCCCAGCGCTCCATCCAGCTTTCCGGGGCAAAAAAGGTGCCGATCTAGGAAAATCTGGAGCTGTAGCAGGGTGCTGCGGTCCTTGGGCGGCTCATCCGTAGCCGGTGCAGCGTCCTGCGCGTGCAGGGCGAGGGAAAGAAAGAAGATAAGAAAAAGCCGTGTACTGAGGGCCACGGGGCATCCTGTAAGGGCATTCCCAAGGGCTGGCAACCCCCGCGCCTAGCCTATCAGGAATCCTCAAACAGGGTAAAATGCCGCTTGCGCCTCGTGAGCTTGCCCCCATACTCCCGCCCCCTCGCGAGCCGCCCTCATGATAGTGTCACTCGCCGTTGGTTTCCGGGTCCACCCCTCATCGGGGTATGGATGGCTCGCCCGGAGGTAACCCGGCACAACATACTACCCCCACATGCCCGCACGTCTCGCACGCTTCGAAATGCCAAACCGCCTCGTCAAAAACGAGGCCACGGCCACAGATACCTACGCCCAGTTCATCGCTGAGCCCTTTGACAAGGGTTACGGCCACACCCTGGGGAACTCCCTCCGCCGCGTTCTGCTCTCCTCCCTAGAAGGCGCTGCCATCACCTCCGTGAAAATCCGCGGGGTGGAACATGAATTCTCCACCATCCCTGGCGTCGTCGAAGACGTGGTGCAGATCATCCTGAATCTCAAAAAGGTCCGCTTCCTGCACCACAGTGAAAGCAAAGAGCCCAGGCTGCTCTCCATCTCCGTTGAGAAAGACGGCGTCATCACTGCTGGCGATATCCGCGATGACAACCACTATGAAGTCATCAACAAAGACCTCGTCATCTGCCACCTCGACCGCAAGGTAAAGTTTGATTGTGAGTTTGAAGTGCGCGTTGGCCGCGGCTTCTCCTCCTGGGAAGACAATAAGCGTCCTGATATGCCCATCGGCGTGATCCCGATCGACTCCATCTACAGCCCGGTCGTGCGCGTCAAATACGGTGTCGAAAACACCCGTGTCGGCCAAAATACGGACTTTGACAAACTGGTGCTGGATATCTGGACGGACGGTCGCATCTCCCCCCAAGACGCCCTCCTCCAGTCTGCCGCCATCCTGCGTCACCACCTGGACGTGTTTGTGAATTACGACGACAAGGCCGTCGAATTCGAAGCCGCCCCAGAGGCCCAGAGCGAGGAAAACGCGGAACTGCGCAAACTGCTCAATATGAGCGTGAACGAGATCGAGCTCTCCGTGCGTGCGGCCAACTGCCTGAACAACGCCAACATCACCTCCGTCGGCCAGTTGGCGATGAAGACCGAGGCCGAAATGCTGCGCTACCGCAACTTTGGCAAGAAGTCCCTCACCGAGATCAAGGAGAAGCTGGCCGAGCTCGGTCTCTCCCTTGGCATGAAGTTCGATGCCACGCTGCTTGAGGCAAACCCAGGCGGAGTCTCCCTGCTCTCCCGCAGCTCCCTGCTGGAAGACGATGATGAAGCCGACGCGATGGACTTCGCCAAGCTCGTCGATGACAACCTCGGAGCCGGAGACGACGACGAGTAATCCCCCCCGCCCCCTTTTGATAATCAGCTACCTACAGACCCAAGAACATGAACCACGGAAGAAAAGTCCCCAAGCTCCAGCGTGATGCCTCCCACCGGAAGGCACTGCTGGCCAACCTCGTCTGCTCTCTCATTGAGCACCGCCGCATCCGCACGACTCTGGCCAAGGCGAAAGCCGTGCGCCCGCTGGCTGAAAAAATGGTCACCCTCGGCAAACGTGGTGACCTTCACGCTCGCCGCTTAGCGATTGCCGCGCTCCACAGCAAGGACATGGTGAAGAAACTCTTTGAGGAAATCGCCGTCGCCTCCAAGGACCGCAACGGCGGCTACACCCGCATCACCAAGCTGGGCCAGCGCCGCAGTGACTCTGCCCCCATGGCCTTTATCGAGTGGGTGGATGCCTACGTGCCCAAGGCTGCCCCCGCAAAGGCAGAAGCCCCGGAAGCTGAAGCGGCCAACGCAGCCGCGTAAGCGCTCCTCCTCATCCCCTTCCAGCGCGGGTGCCTTCGCAGGTGCCCGCGCTTTTTTTGATCCCTGCCCCGGCAGCACACAGCCGTGCTTGACGATGCCATCGGCTGGGGCTCAGTCTTTGCACGAATGAATATGCCAAACAACGGTCACTGCCGCATCGTCCTGACGGGCGGCCCTGGCGGCGGCAAAACGACTGCAGCAGACCTTTTCCGGCGAGAGATGGGGGAGCGCGTGGTGCTGGTGCCTGAAGCTGCGACCATGGTGTTCACCGGCGGCTTTCCGCGCGTCAGGCAGCCGCTCGCCGTCCATGCAGCCCAGCGTGCCATTTACCATGTGCAGAGAAACCTAGAGGACGTGCAGGCCGCGCTCTTCCCAGACCGCGTGCTACTGTGTGATCGGGGCACGGTGGATGGTGCTGCCTACTGGCCTGGGGAGGCCAAAGGCTTTTTCAAGGAGCTGGGCAGCAGCCTGAAGGCCGAGCTGGCCCGATATGATGCCGTGATCTTCTTTGAGAGCGCTGCCGTGGGCGGCATGGGCATCGAAGGGGGCAATCCCGTGCGCAATGAGACGCTGGAGCAGGCGGTAGAGCTAGATGGCAAGTTGCGCGCGCTCTGGAGCCAGCACCCACGCTTCATCCTTGTGCCGCACAATCCTTCCTTCTTCAAAAAAATCTCCTTCGCCCTGGCCGTGCTGGAAGGCATCGTCTCCGAACTGGCCGATGTGAAAGCTAAGCCAAAGCAAGCCAAAGCGGCAAGAAAGGGGAAATAGCCAGCCATGGTCAGCATCACCATCCGAAATCTGAGCAAGAGCTTTGGCAAACAGCCCGTGCTGCGGGATGTCAGCCTAGAGATCGCGCAAGGGGAACTGTTTTTCCTGCTGGGGCCCAGTGGCTGCGGTAAAACAACGCTCCTCCGCCACCTGGCAGGCTTTTACCAGCCAGATCACGGCCACATCTACTTTGATGAAGAGGAGGTCACACGGCTGCCAGCCCACAAGCGGGGCACGGGCATGATGTTTCAAAGTTATGCGCTCTGGCCCCACCTCAGCGTGGCGCAGAATGTGGCCTTTGGCCTGGAGGAGCGGCGCTGCCCAGCCGCTGAGACCGCTCAGCGCGTGGAACAGGCTCTGGAGCTCGTGCAGCTCAGCGGCCTAGGTGGGCGGCGCATCTCTCAGCTCTCAGGCGGGCAGCAGCAGCGTGTAGCCCTAGCCCGCGCGCTGGTCATCCGTCCGCGTTGCCTGCTGCTGGATGAGCCACTCTCCAACTTGGATGCCAAGCTCCGCCATGAAATGCGCGCGGAAATCCGCCGTCTCTGCAAGGAATTTGGCCTCACCGGCATCTACGTCACCCACGACCGGGATGAGGCACTGAGCATGGCAGACCGCCTAGCCGTCATGCAGGCCGGAAGGCTGGCCCAGGTAGGCACGCCAGAGGAGGTTTATCGAAATCCAGCCAGCCAGATGGTGGCAGAATTTATCGGCCAGGCCAATTTGATCCATGGCACAGTGACAGGGCCCTCCCCCGAGGATAGCTTTTGGGATGTGGAGACCTCCTTTGGCCGTGTGCGTGCACGCCCCGCGGGAAAGGACTGGCAGCCCAGCCTAGGCAGCACAGTAACCCTTTGCGTCCGCCCAGAGGCACTAAGCTTTGGGCACATCCTCGGCTCCCCAAATCATTTCCCCGGACGGATCATCGACACCACCTACCTCGGTGCCACCGTGCAGTATGACCTCAAGATGCCGGACGGTCTCTGCCTGAAGGTCTGTGAGACCAATCCACGCAAAATCCGTCAACCATCCAGCGCTGAGACCCGTGTCATGGCCGCACCCGCAGATGTAGTCATCCTAGCGGCTGGGGAGAATGCCACGGACGCGTAACCTCTTTCCCTTCAGCTCGAAAGGGACTCCGGCACAGCAGCCAAAACGGCCTCAGCAGCACGCCGATAAGCTCCGGGCTGGCCTAGCATGGCGGTGACCGCAGCCAAATCCTGCTCAAGCTGCCCCCGGCGCGCCTGATCGGTCAGCAGGCTGACCATTTCTTGGGCAAGCCGCGCACTGGTCAGCCCACCCTGCACAAGCTCCCTCACCACCTCTCTGCCCGCCAAGATATTGACGATGCCGATCCGCTGGATGCGCACGACGATCTTTGCGGCCAGGTAGGTGATGGGATTGACGTGATACACGAGCGCGTACGGTAGGCCCAGGCAGGCAGCCTCCAGGGTCGCCGTACCACTCGCCACCGCACCGGCCTGGCAGCGCTGCATCAGGTCATAGACTGTGCCTACCTCCACCCACTGGCGGGCCTCAGGCATCCCAGCCGCGTCTGCCATCTCACGCATCAGTGCGGCAAGCGGCTCATTGGCTGCAGAGACCGCAAATCTGGCCCCAGGCACCTTCACCCGGATGGCTTTGGCAGCCTGCATCATGACGGGAAAGAGCTTTTTCACTTCATTACGTCGGCTACCAGGAAACCAGCCCACGAGTCCGGGTTCACGCTTCCAGTTCCTGCGCAGCGTCACCACCCTGTCCACCATCGGGTGCCCGCCAAACACGGTGGGCAGCCCACTCTTCTCATAGAAGTCTTTTTCAAAAGGGAAGATGCAGATCATCAGGTCTAGCACCTGGGCCATGACCTTGACACGCCCCTTTTTCCAAGCCCAAACCTGGGGGCTGATGTAGTAGAGCAGCTTACCCTTGTAACCCGCCTCACGCAGTGTTTTTGCCAGGCGGAGATTAAAGCCTGGGTAATCCACCAGGATGACGGCTTGGGGATTTTCTGCCAAGATCTACCGCACGCTTTGATCCATCTTTGCCTTGAAGAAGGAGTACATCTTTAAGACCTCCCACAGGCCCACCACGCCCGCTTTTTCCACCCAGTCCTCAATGGCTGGCCCGGCAGCATCACGCATCCTGGGGCCACCAAGGCCGGTGATGCGCAGCCCTGGCCGCAGGGTTGATAGCTCCCGAATCAGCCCAGAGGCATGGGTATCTCCACTTATCTCGCCTGCAATGAAATGGAGGTGCATCATGCGTGATGGAGAGCCTGCCTTGCTGCGTTTTGGGGCATGGTTTCATCCTGCTGGATGGACACTGCTACCTGGGAGATCAGAGCACCGCCATAGGTGCCTCTGATCGGTATGCTGGCTGGGATTGTCATGCTCTGATACTTAAAGCCATGTCCACCTGCGTCAACCGCACAGCCAACTCCTGGGCTTTACCTCCTATTTTTTTGACTAGGCTTGTATGGGAAAGTCTGCATCCTCTCCGCATCCACCGTTTTGCATGAACTACCCACTTTCCTTTCGCTTCAAACTGCTGGCTCTTTCCCCGCAAATCTACGTCAAAGACGCCGATGGCCGTGAGGTGCTCTATGTAAAACAGAAACTCTTCCGCCTGCGGGAGAAAGTAGAAGTACACACGGACAGCTCACGCCAGCAACAGCTCTGCACCATTGAGGCAGACCGCATCATTGACTGGAGCGCCCGCTATACCTTCCGAGATGCCGCGGGGCGTGAACTAGGTGCCGTGGGACGCCGGGGCATGCGCTCGCTCTGGAGCGCTCACTATGATGTCTTTGCGCCTGGCTCACGGGAGCCTCTCTTCCACATCCGTGAGGAAAACCCCATGGCCAAGGTGCTGGATGGCTTTTTTGGCGAGTTGCCCATCATCGGTATCCTTACCGCCTTTTTGTTTCATCCGAGATACATCGCCCACCGCTTGGATGGCACCCCCGTCATGCGCCTGACAAAACAGGCAGCGATCTTTGAAGGGCGCTTTAAGCTGGAGAAACTCGCCGATGCCGCCGAGGGGGAGGAGATGGCGATTATTCTGTCCTTTTTGATGATGAACCTGCTGGAGCGGCGGCGCGGGTGAGCCAGCCATTCAGCTTGATCGCCGAAGCCGCCTCGTAGTCTGCCTGGGCGCGAAAATACTCTGCCTGTGCATCCACCTGGAGCAGGCGAGCATCAAAGGTAGCCTGCTCACGGATTTGCAGAGCCAGGAGGTCTGTGGCCCCCTGGTCAAAACGCCTCCGCTCCGCATCCTCCAACTGCACAGCCAAGTCCACATTCTTTCGCGTCATGCCGATCTGTTCATGCGCAGCCCTGAGTGCGCTCCAGGCATCACGCACCTCCGCCACAATGCGCTCGCGGGCAAATTTGGCATCTGCATCCAAACGTTGCAGCTCAGCGGTGATGACCTCCAGGCGGCCCTTGGCTTCGTTTCGCTGGAGGGGCACGCGCAGCTCTAGCCCGATGCTGCTCTCCAGACTTTCGCGGTCCTTATAGGGGCCTTTCCCCAAGTTTTCCGTGACGCCAGCGGTCAGGTCCAGATGAGGCAGCAGGTTATTCTTTGCCAGGCGCTGATCGATGCCAAATTTGTCTGCAACCAAGCGGATGCGGCGCAACTCTGGACGCAGAGTGAAGGCATTTTGGATATCTGTGCCCACCTTCTTCTCGTCAGGCTGAGGGTGTCTAGGAAAAGACGCGGGCAAATCGTGACGGGAAATCACCGCTGGTTCATCCCTTTCATCTCGGTAAAAGAGAGAAAGCTCAATGCTGGCTGCCTCAAAGCGCCGCCTCGCCTGCACCACAGCCAGGCTACGGCTGACGACGAGGCGCTCGTTATCCGTCTTCACAATGGGTGCCAACTGGCCTTTTTTGACTAGCTCGGCGATCGCTGCGTCACGATCCTCAGCCAGCCGCTCCAACTGCTCCGTCACGCCAAGGCGCAGCCCCATGGCCACCCAGTTGAAATAGGAGCGCGTCGCTGCGCGGACGATGTCTAGGTGCTGACGCTGGATGAAGGGATCTGCGATTTCCTGATCGAGCCGTGCCTTCCAGAGGGCCGCCCGGCGTGAATCAATGGTGCCATCACGCAGCAGATTAAACCGAATCCCGGCGCGCAGTTCGCCATCTAGTTGAGTGCGGTTTTTATCATAATCTGCCAGGCTACCCGAGCTGATGCGGTAGCCTGCAAAGACATTCCCCCCCCAAAAAGGCAGTGGCTGGTCAAAGACGAAATCGCCCACGCTATTGTCGTAGTAACCGTTGGGCTGAAAACTGCCCGTCGCACGAAAGTTGAGATCAAATGCCCCCTGAGCCTGACGCAGCCGTCCCGCAGCGATGTCTCTTTCAATGAGAGCCATCAGGTAGGGAGGATACTTGGAGGTCACGGAGGCAATCACCTGGTCTAGCAGCAGGGGTGCCCCTCTTGCCTTTGCCAAGAAACCACAGATCAGAGCTAGGAGAATGAGCTGACGCATCATGTCATTTTTTCCCAGGTTCCTTATCCGCAACCACAGGCGGGAAGCCATTGATCTGACGCCATATTTCTTTCCAAAGGGGGACGACGCTGAGGAGGATCCAGCCATTGGCCCGCACCCCCTGGCGTAGGTAGCGGTTGCTCGGCCATTCCTCCCGATGAATGCCATCGTCGCGCTCAAAGACGTCTGGTTGCGGAGCGACGACGACGCGGAACTTGCCCATGCCATCATCGGCTGGGTCAATGAAGACCACTTCTCCGCCAAAGGTGCCTACGGCCACACTAGGCCAACCCACAAACTGGATGGCAGGCCAGCCTTCAAATTGCAGGCGAACATGGGAACCAGGCACCACCGTGCCATCCTCTGCCGTGTGGCGTGGGGTGATGAGTGGCATGTCATTGCCATCCAGCCACATTTCCACAAATCGGCTCTCCGTCTCCGGGATGATGACACAGATCGGAGAACCGGGCCGCAAGAAGGTGCCATCTGTGGCCTGCACACTAAGCACGATGCCATCGCGTGGGCTTTCGATCGTTTGGCGCTGGTTTTGGCTAATCTGGATGTCTAGGCTCTTGATATCACGGTCAGCGGTTGCGACTTCAGCCTGGGCCGTTGCTTTTTGGGCACGGATACCCTGAATGGTCGCATTGAAGTCGCTCTCTGTGCGCTTCAGGTTGGCCTCTGCGGCTTTTAGGTTGGCATCCGAGCTTTCATAGAGCTGCCGAGCCACCTCGTAATCACGCTCAGAAACGAGGCCAGACTTTTTCAGCTCAGTCACACGATTGAGATTCAGTAGGGCGGTCTCGGCTGTGATTTTCTCAGCAGCCACGCGCTGCTGGGCTGCGTCAAGCGCCTGCCCCTTTGCCTGCTCTTGTTGCAGGATTTGTAGCTCCAGATCATCCACCCGCTGGGCTGCGGCAGCCCGGCGGACAATGAGGGCATCATGCTGGCTACGCAGGTTGGCGAGCAAATTGGGGTCGTTGTCTTGGATTTCGACGATGACATCGCCCTTTTTGACATGCTGGCCTTCCACAACATGCAGCTTGCGCACATTGCCAGAGACCGGTGCCTCGACATTGATGCGGCGCTCTAGGGGATCAAAGGCAATGACCTTACCAGCACCACTGACAAACTGCTGCCAGGGCAGGAACCAAACTGCCAAGATGAATAGGATGAAAACAAGAGCCAGCGCACGAGCCAGAAGCCGCGGCCAGCGAGATGACCCAGCCCGTGTAATAGCTGGCAGGTGACCGATGAGATCAAAGGAAACGTGGGCGTGAGAAGACATAGCTCAATGACAGGCAGGATCGTCGAGGTCAATCTGCTGGCCGCACTTTGCGGCAACCAGCGGATCGCGAGTGGCGATGATAACGGTCCATGGTAAGCCAGGATCAAGGATCACGGAGGTAAGTTCATCCATGCTGGCACGGTCCATGCCGTCAAACACATCATCCAGGAGCAGCAGACGCGGTTTGAGGACGAGGGCACGAGCTAGCAGCAAGCGCGTGCGCTGACGGGAGGATAGCGGCAGACCGCCTGTGACCAGGGGTGTATGCATCCCTAGCGGCAGGCACATCACATCATCCAGCAGCCCGACCTGCCGCAGGGCGCGCTGCACATCATCCAGGCCGATGCCTGGCCTACCGAGGCGGATGTTTTCCGCAATCGTGCCGCTAACAATGTCCTGAGAGCGGATCAGCATCACGCTAGCGCGCAGTTCTTCGAGGTACCATGAACGTAAATCAAAGCCGGCGATGCTGATATGGCCGCTGGTCGGATAGCGCAGTCCCAGCAAAAGGTCGAGCAATGTCGAGCAGCCGCTCCCCTGAGATCCCTTCAGTGCCACCCGTCCCCCTGCAGGCACCTCAAAGCTAACCCGCTGGAACACCTCTTGCCCATCCGGGTAGGCATAGGAGGCATGGCGGGCACTAATGGACACACCACCGCCTTCCAGCCGGGGTAAATCGCCCTCTTCAGCCTCAATCTCCAGGTCGATCAAATGGCCCAATTTATCCACAGCAGCCAAGGCATCATACCATGCCTCAAATTTCTTTGCCAGCTTTGACAGTGAAGCGACAATCGCACTGACAATGAGTTCAGCAGCTACCAATTGACCTAAGGTCAACTGCATATTCAGCACCAGCCAGCCACCAACCATGAGCAAGGAAGAACTCGCCAGCACCTCAAGCATCAGAAGGCCCGCAATCTGCCGGAAAAGCACCCGGAAGTGTGCCCAGCGCGCTCCTAAAAATGAGCGCGCCAACTGGTCCGCACGCTCAGAGGCCAGCGAGTATCCACCAGGCCCCTTGAAAAGACGAGGGTAACGAGCCAGCTCCTCCAGCCAGTTCACCATGTCGTATTTACAAATGCTCTCCTGGATGCTGGTGCGCACTGCCCCCCGGCCCAAAATGAAAACCACAAAAGCGATGCCCGTGAGAAGCAGCAGGGAGAAAGCCAAAAGAAAGGGATGATAAAAGCCCAGCACGATCAGACCAATCACGCCGCCTAGCACGAGATTCACCCCATCAAGCAAGAGAAGCGCTGTGCTCTTTTGCACCGTCACTACATCCAGGAAACGGTTCACCATCTCCGGGGCATGGATACCATCTAAAGAGTCTGCACGTACACGCGGCAGGCGGTAGGCCATGTCAGCAGCCACACGCACAAAAAGACGGCGCTGGATGACCTCTGCTATGTAATACTGCAAAGCGCGCATGACCGAGGACAGGAGCAAAAAGGCAAAAAGTGCCACTGCGATGACCAGCAGAGCCTGCTGAAACGGCGTGCTCTGCGTGCCGAACGCTAGGTTGGAAACCAGCGCATTGACTGCCAAGGGTAGGGCCAGATAAAGCAGACCCGTAATGACGCTGAAAATTATGATCGTCACCACGTCTGGCATCTCAGGACGCATCAGGCCCAGGAATCGCCGCACAGGCGAGACATGGTGACCGTGCTGTCCATGGTGCAGACGCTCTTGCAGCTCCGCCTTCACATGATAGGCCGGGAGCAGGCTCGCAGAATTCTGTTCATCCCGTCCACGCAACCCCTCAGCTGGGCGCTCAGGCGTCACCACTCCTAAATCTACCACCTCTGAGACTTTCTGGAGTCCCAAACGGCGAGCGAGGTCACGGCGCGAGATGGTCTCTGACTCAAGGGGAGTCTCAGGACATGAGATGCGCACGCGGAAAAAACTGTGCCGCCGTAGCACAATCCAGCGCCCTGGGTCTGGCTGCCATGCCACCATCGGTTGATCGTCTGGCACGCGCCAAACGGCATCTGCCAGCGGCAGCCTCATGGGCTGGATTCTCATTCCAACGATCTCTGCAGCGTGTGTCAGTGCCTCGAGAGGTTCCTTGTCCTCCTTATGCCCCAAGACTGCTGCGTGCTTTACCTGGCCGCCATCTACACGCAGGTTTAGCAAAAGCGCTAAAAAGCTTAGAACCTCAGCATCATGGCTGATAGGGTCAGAGTTCTTTCCGTTGGAGTTGGCAGAATCCGCATTCGCAGGCATTGGCATCGTTTTACGCGCCCTCCTGAGATTCGTCCTCAGAAAACTTGTTCATTTTCGATTAGAAAAAATTCGATTCGCCCGATTTTTTGCATCACTGCCCGAATGCGCAGACAGCACCACGAGATAAGGATGACTCAATCCCTGCTACCACAGCCAAGA
Organism: Prosthecobacter sp.; assembly: GCA_020216965.1. Taxonomy (GTDB): domain Bacteria; phylum Verrucomicrobiota; class Verrucomicrobiia; order Verrucomicrobiales; family Verrucomicrobiaceae; genus Prosthecobacter. The sequence goes on along the minus strand of JAIWOJ010000006.1, from coordinate 2,040 downwards.
ATCCAAGCTGAGTTTGGCAGTACCTAACAGAGCATGGCGATCACTACAGGCAGAATCGTGATAGACCCCCGTTCACGGGGCGTAATCTGAAGCCCCCCGAAACAACCAATCCCATGGTACCATGCCCATAGGCATGGCGGGTTCTTTGATCTCTAAAGATGCCTTTTTCCGTTGCTCCATTTCGATACGTCACATGCTTTGTTCTCGCCACAGTTGTCTTGAGCGGCTGCACGCAGGGCTTTTACAAGAAGTGGGCAGACCGGGAGGTTTTTGGTATCCTCAAAAAGAAATCATCTAGCGTAGCGGGCGCAGACGATGATGTGCTCCAGAGCATCACCCCCCCGCCGCCGGTGAACCTGGCTGAACTGGAAAAGCAGGCGGATGCGGCTGACTTTTTGGGCGAACGCGCCTTTGTCGAACAAGGGGCTCGCGTGCTAAGCTTACCCGATGCGCTCAACTTCGCGGTGCACCGCAACCGCACCTATTTAACACGCAAAGAGCGCGTTTATCGAAGCGCGCTCGCTTTGACGGAAACTCGCCAACGCTTTGGCCCAATCGCAGACGGTCGGGGCAGCGTCAGCGTCGCGGAGGCACAGCGTCATCAGGCCAGTGTAAATGATTTTGTGCGCACCTCTTCCCTTTCGACGGATGGGCGCGTGGGCCTGACCTACTTGATGAAAACGGGTGCAAGGCTAGCCATGGACCTGAGCACGGACTTCACTCGTCTCTTCACCGGTCAGGCCAGCCGCGTCAGTGATTCTTTGGCTGCCGTCACATTGACCCAGCCACTGCTGCGGGGGGCTGGCGTGCTCGTGGCCGCTGAGCCGCTCCGCCAAGATGAGCGTGATGTTTTGTATGAGATCCGTGACTTCACCCAATACCGCAAAACTTTTGTCGTGGACATCACACGCCAATTTTTACGCACGCTTCAGGCCCGCGAGCAGGCCCGCAACCGCTACATCGCCTACAAGGCTTCTCTTGGCTCTCTGGAACGCGACCGCGCCCTGGCAGAGGCCAACCTACGTTCACAGTCCCAGCTCAAGCAGATCGAGCAAGGGAGCATTACCTATGAGCGCCAGTGGATCACTGCCATCAGGAACTACGAGGATGCCCTTGATGACCTCAAGATTACCCTTGGACTCCCTGTCACCGAAAAACTGGTGCTCGACCCCGATGAACTCAAAAAGCTAGAGGTCATTGATCCAGAAGGAAATCTGGAGGCCATGATCGACACCGCGCTGATTACACGGTTGGATCTTTTTAACCAACGTGACCGCGTTTACGATACCCAACGTAGGGTCAAAATAGCCCATCAAGCCACCTACCCAGCCGTCAATGCGCTAGCGGGTTACAGCATCGGCAGCCCTAGCGTGCCAAACCCCACCAACAGCAATACCTCAAATGCCAGTCTAGGTCTTAACCACCGCCAAAGAACCCTGCAGGGAGGGTTAGATATCGATCTCAACCTCAACACTCTCCCTGAGCGCAATGATCTCAGGGCAGCTCAGATCGATGAACAAGCTGCCCAGCGCGCTCTTGAGCTAGCTGAGGAAGAGCTGCGCGGAACTATCCGCGCTGACTGGCGCGCCCTTCAGGTCGCACGTCGGCAGTATGACCTTGCGGTAAAAGGCCTTGAGCTATCCCAAAAACGCCTAGAGATCGAAGAAGCACTCATGGCCGAGGGGCAAGGCACTGCCCGTGATATCGTCGAATCTCAAGATCGTCTGATCGTGGCTCGCGACCTTGTCATCTCGACCATGATCGATCATAATCTGGCCCGCCTACAGCTATGGACAGACATGGGCGTTCTCTTCATTCGGAAAGACGCCAGTTGGGCAGACGTATTGAAACAAGAGAAGCCACGAGGAAATTCATAATCTAGATAATGAAAAAAACGGCACATTGGAAAACCTGGACAGCCATTCTACTCCTCCCCATCGCGGGTGGAGCTTGGTGGATGCTCTCTGGAAGCGGCGAGACAACTTCCACCGTGCCCACTTTTTCTGCCTCTCGCGGTCCCCTCCAGGTAAGTGTCCTCCA
>JAIWOJ010000459.1 GCA_020216965.1 Prosthecobacter sp. | reverse complement strand
CGGCTGCATTGGCGTTGTAGTTGTTGATGACGCCATCGTAGTCCCCTTTGGCGAACAGAGCCTGCACCACGCCCACAAGGGCGATGCCGCGGTTGGCATCGGAGGTCTCCTTGATTTTCAGTGCCTGCTCAAAGAGCGGCACCGCCTCCTCAGGGCGTCCTAATTCCGCATGCAGGACTCCAGCCTTGACCGCTGCCTCGGAGAGCACGGCATTGTCTTTGGTCGTCTTCAGCAGCTCTGTGAATAGCGGCAGCGCTTCATTTTTTTTATCCGCCGCTAAGAGAAGCGTGCCGAGGCTAAGCAGGGCGGCTTCTCGGTAAGGATTGTCCGTTTTCACCGCCAACACTGCATTCAGGGCGGAGGTCTGGCGCTTGGTATCACCCAGCATCTGGTAGGCGCGGGCTTTATTGAAACTGGCTGCCAGCCGCACCTGCGGCAGCGGGCTGCGGGACTCGCTGAAAGAAAACATGCGCGCGGACTGGTCAAAATCACGCGCATTGAACTTGAGGGCACCTAAACGGTAGGCAGCGGAGGGAGCCCCCTCGCTCTCGGGGTAGCGTTTGACTACCTCTTCGTAGTAGGTCTCCGCCGCCTTCAGTTGGTTCTGCTTCATGTAGCACTCGCCGATGCGAAAGAGCGCCGTCGCCACATGACGCCCGGAGGGATATTCCTGGAGGTAGCGCCCTAGGGACTCCGCAGCGATGCTCCACTCGCCGCGCTCATAGGCCAGAGAGGCGTAGTCAAACAAATCCTCATCCGGCCCCTTCGGGCGGGGCGGCGGCACGGGTGTCGCCGGAACGGCGCGGCGTGCTTCATCGGGAGAAACGGGGACCGCTTTGGGCACCGGGGGATCATCATCCACTGGCACGGCCTTGGGCACGCCCTGGCCTAAAGTCATCCAAGGCAGCAGCGCCACGGCGGCGGCAGCCAGCCAGGTAGTCGGGTAGCAAATCCTTTGCACAGGCGCAGTCGGAGCGGTCTTCTGGGGCAGGAGCGGGCTCATGGAGAGGTCACGGTGGAGACGCCGCCCCAGCCTCAGGCTTGCGGGTGGCAAAGGCGATGTTCCAGATGCCGGCTTTCTGGCAGGTGTCTAGCACACGGATGACGTGCTTGTAGTCTGCCACCTCGTCGCCACGCAGGATGACGGCCTGGTCCTTAAAAACGGCAGCGATGTTTTTCAGCTTCACCAGCAGTTCATCCTCTGTGAGCTGCTGACCATTCACGATGATTTCCCCCTCGGTTTTGATGTTGATGATGATCTCCCCGACGTTGCGGCTTTCCTTTTCCTTCCCCTCCTCAGCAGCAGGCACGCTGATGTCCATCACCTGCTCATTTTTCGCATAATGTGAGGTCACGGCAAAAAAGATGACCAATAGAAACAGCACGTCCACGAGCGGTGCCAACTGCATCGGCGTCGGCTCGATCGAAGTTTGTTTGCGGAAGTTCATGGCAAAGGATAGTCAGGAGTCATTCCGCGCGTCCAGCCGCAGCACGGGCCGCCCGCTTGTACTGCACGGCCAGCAGCGCCATGATGTGGGTGGTAGCCGCCTCCATCTCGGAAATGAGCCGGTTCACCTTGCCACGAAAGATGGCATAGAAAATCAGTGCCGGGATACCTATCACCAGGCCCGAGGCGGTGCACAGCAGCGCCTCTGAAACCCCCTGGGCTAGCCCCAACTGGTTACTCCCACCATATTGAGTGCTCGAGATAGCATGGAAGGTCGTGATCATCCCCAGCGTCGTCCCCAGCAGGCCCAGCATGGGGGCGACTGCGCCGATGTCCCCCAGGTAGGCAATGCGCGCCAGGAGCAGGCTCGATTGGCGGTTGCCCTCCGCCTCGGTCACTTCCTTCACCTCCTCAAAGCTCGCCGAAGGATTGCGCGTCGCGAAATCCAGCGTCTTGGCCGTGATGCGGGCGATGCACTCATTGCGCCGATTGCACACGGCCAGCAGCCCCAGGTAATCCTGCTTGCGGATCAGGGCATCCGCACTGTTCATAAATGCATCACTCACCACCGTCCCCTGCCGCACGGTAAAGGTGAAGAGCACGATAAAAAAGGCCGTCACCATCGAAAGCCCAATCAGCGGATAAGCCATGATGCCCGTGCGCTTCACAAAACCATCCAGCGTCAGCGCAGAGGCATACGGATTCTCCTCCTCGGGCTGGGCTGTGGTCTCCGCAGGCACCGTCGGTGGAGCTGCCTGAGCTTCCAAACGGTTTGGGGTCATGCAGGCAAAGGAGATCGCGGCCAAGACGGCGGCTAAGAGAAAGCGGGATAACGGCATGAGGCGCGGATAGTAGGCACCGACGACCGCCTTGCAAGGAGGGACACCATCGCCAGTGAGACAATTCCTTGACAGTCACCTGCCCGCGCCTTTCAGCCCACGGCGCACTCACCATGTCTGCCTCCGCCGTCATTGATCTCATCACCAGCCACCAAATTCTTGACACGGAAGAGCCCCTGCACCCCGAAAGCGACCTCCTCGCCCTGGGCCTGGATTCGCTCGCCATCATGCAACTGCTGCTAGCACTGGAAACGCACGCCGGGCGCTCTCTCGCACACGCCGAGATCTCACGCGAACACCTCCGCACCCCAAGTACGATTGCCGCCTGGCTAGCCGGGATGCCATGATCCCTGAGGCCAAAGATCAAGTGCCAACAGCCCAGCATCAGCCAAGACTCCGCAGCCCCCGGTGAAACGGACATTGCGATCAGCTCTTGTCATGGCAATCCAGCACCGCTTTCATCAAGCCGACTTCATGCCGCCCTCCCACCCCCACGCCCCCTGGACCCTCGAAGGCCGCGAGCCTTACGGGGAGGCGGACACGCGGGCCAAGCTGGTGGACCCGGCACTTTACGCAGCGGGCTGGACGGAGGAGCACATCCGCCGCGAGGAGACGGCGGGCGGCATCAAGGTCATCGAGGGCGAGGCGCGGCGGCTTTCCAAAGGCCGCGTGGACTACACCCTGCGGTTCAAAATCACCGCCAGCTCCCAGCCCGTGGCCCTGGGCTACATTGAGGCGAAGTCGGAGCTGAAAGACCCCGCCGAGGGCCTTCAGCAGGGCATGGACTACGCGGCTGCCTCACGGCGCTTCCATGTGCCCTTTGTCTTCGCCACGAACGGCCATGCCTTC
>JAIWOJ010000458.1 GCA_020216965.1 Prosthecobacter sp. | reverse complement strand
GCGGATCATCCATCATGCCGACAAGCTGACTCAGCCGAGGCCAAAAGGAAGCCGCAAAAAACGATCGGTTCGCCGTGAAGTCGTTCTGGCAGCTCTCCACAAACCCCCGCGTCGGGTGGTAGCGTGTGCGGTGGCAGGGGAGAGGGAAAAACCGATCCGCTCAGCATCGCCCGTCTGCGCCTGATCATTGAGACACAGATGGAGATGGCCTACGGAAAGGCGGACTGGCTCACCGGCATGGACGCGGATGTGCTGGATGCCTTCCCTGCGCAGGAGCTGGTGCGCATCTCCCCGCGCCAGGTGCCGCGTGACTGGCCGCGCCGCTGGCGTGAGGCCGGCGGCAAGCTGCAGGAGGACGGCCGCATGATCGCCCTGAAGACAGACGGCATCTGGAAGCGCCTGAGCCGCTTTGGCAATCCCTATCCGCCCTTTGACTTCCGCAGCGGCATGGGCGTGGAGGACATCGACCGCGCGGAGGCGGAGGCCCTGGGCCTGCTGGGCCCGGATGACGTGCTGATGCCGAACGTGGCGGAGCATGAGGAGATGCTGGCGGCCAGCATGAGGGGCATCAGCCCTGAGCTGCGCCAGGATCTGAAGCAGATGCTGGAAGAGACGGTGAAGGCCCCCGCCGGGCGTGACACGCCGAACAAGGTGGAGATCGTCCAGGATGAGTCGGGCGCGGACGTGCTGCGGGTGGTCACCCCACGCAGCGCCACCGTCATCCAGCCCGGCGCGTGGCGGCAGTTGCAGGCGCTGATGCCCGGCATCCAGCGGGAGGATCTGCGCGCGCTGGCCTCCGCGCGCGGCAGCAGCTCTGTGGATGTCCGGCTGGATGAGCAGGGCGGCGTGGTGCTGGATGTCAGGGATGCGGACCGCTCCGCCATGCGCTCCATTAGCCAGGATGCCTTTGGCAGGGTCGTCATCAGCAATGATTCCTTTTATCTGCGGGCCGCTGACCGTGGCAGGCAGCAGTCCGCGCGCACGCTGGAGCGCCAGGTACAGGCGGCCCGCCGGCTGGGCGTGTCCTACCTCCGCACTCACGCCGCGCTGGCCCCGGCGGAAGGGGGAGTCCGGCGGGTGAATGGCGCCGTGGTCTGGCCCCGGTTTGGTTATGACGGCCCGCTGGAGCCGTCCCTGGCAGCGCAGGCTGCCGCCGACCTGGGCGTGGAGGTGACCACCGTGCAAGAGCTGCTGAAGGAGCCGGGGGGATGGGACTGGTGGAAGGTCAACGCCCAGCCCTTGGACCTCATTTTTAATGTGGCGGAGAATTCAAAATCATCCACTATTCTGCATGACTACCTCCGCCGTAAAGACGACGCCGCCGTTTGAAGCGCCCCCGTATGAGATGCCCCCGGAGGATGCTCCCCCTGGGCTGCCCTGGCAGAGGCTGGCAGAGATTCATGAGATGACCCGCGACCAGCCAAATCCCGAGATCTGGGACACGCTGAACAAAGCCCCGGCTCAGACAAGGCCCGCACGCGCCACCGCAAATGAATGACGATCTCACCGCCCTCACCGCCCGCCTCAATGAGATGGCCGCGCGGCTGAAGAAGCCGGGCGCGGGCATCAAGGCGGCGGGCCGGGCGGTGGAAAACGTGCTGAAGAAGCACTTCCGCGCCAAGAACCAGGTGCTGAACAAACGCGGGTGGAAGAAGAGCGGCTTCTGGGCGCAGGTGCGGGACAGCGTGCAGATGCAGGACGTGACGGAGCTGCGCTGCACCGTGGTCATCCATGATCCGCGCTTCATGCAGCGGCTGCGCGGCGGTGTCATCACCGCCAAGCGGGCGAAGGCCATCGCCATCCCGCTGAAGCCGGAGTTTGCCGGGATCAATCCAGCCACGTTCCCGCGTGACCGCTTCATCCTGGTGAAGTCGAAGAAGGGGAAGAACCTGGGCCTGCTGGCGGAGAAGCTGCCGGATGGCAGCCTGCGCCTGTGCTATGTGCTGCGCCGTAGCGTGACGCAGCAGGCGGATGCTGCCGCATGGCTGCCCTGTGACGCGGATCATATGCAGAACCGGGCGCACAGGTTCTACGGCCAGCCGCGCTGGAGCGCGCCCGGCGGCAAGTGAGAAACGGAACAGGAGGGGCGGAAGGATGAAAGATAAAGGCTAAAATCTGAAACCTACCGCCTAGCCAAGCTTACCACATTCTGCCAAATCAGAAATTCAACCATGGCCAGATGTGATCATCTGGGAAGCTTGCTCCCACTGGTGATCCTTCATACTGTCAAAAGCATGAAAAGCCGACTCCTCCAAGCCCGGTTCCGCGCGCCGAAGGCCAGCGCCTGTGCGATGTGCAAGCCTCACAAGCGTGGGTGGTTGGACAAGAAAACCCTGCGCGATGTGCGGCTGGCCGCGCGTGATGAACAGCAGTTGCGCGAATTGTGACCTTTGGCTGGAACGGACGTTGGCATCCCATGAATTCACGGGGAAGCAGGTCCTCATCGGGCGGCCATCCACTCCAGAAGCTGGCGGCGCTGCTCAGGCAGGCGGCGGTGGAAATTTTCCTCAATGGCGCGGGCAGAGGCTCCCTGGGGGGTAGCTCCCCCGCCGACGAGGCCCAGATCTTCCGCTAGCCGCAGCTCAAAGCGCTCGACTAGTGCAGGGCTTGGCTCGTGGGTCTCCAGGTAGTCCAAGGCCTTGGACAGCAAGCGGTGGATTTCTGGCAATGGGGCATGAGGCTCTGCGACGAGGCGCACCAGCTTCACCAGGTAGGTAGCGGCGAGCACGCGGCCATAGCTCTGCCGCAGGCCGAGGCGTGGGCTTGTCCAGCGTGCTTCAGCTAGGGTGTGGAGGTCGCCCGTGCGGGCCCGCGCAAAGCGGATCTCTGCGGAGATAAATAGGTCCAGCAGGCCAGCAAAGGGGGACTTGGGGCGCAGGGCACCTTTGGCGATGGTTTGAAAGAGGCCAAGGTCTGCACTGCACCAGGAGACGATGAGCGTCGTCTCTGAGTGCCTAGCTCGGCTGATGAGGATGGCCTCTGTCTTTTCCATCGGCAGCAAGGATGGCGAGCCGGGGCGCTTTTGCCACTGCCTCAGCAGAACGCACGGCCTAACCGTGCATTTTTCCTGCTGGAAATGGCGGCTGCTGCTGGCGTAGTGTCTGAAGCGCTGCACGGTGCGCGCCACTTCCCCTCCCCCC
>JAIWOJ010000457.1 GCA_020216965.1 Prosthecobacter sp. | reverse complement strand
GGGAAATGGCCCTTTCAAGCTGAAGGAATGGCGTTTTACCCACAGCATCACGGTGGAAAAAAACCCACACTACTGGGATGCTGAGAAGGTGCGGCTGAAGGAAATCGTCTTCTTGCCGATCGTCAGTGACGCGACGGAGGAGCGTGCTTTTCGTGATGGTCAACTGCACAAGACGGAATCTCTACCCCTTGCTCAAGTGCCAGTTTATCGGGAGAAGCATCCTGAGTTTTATCATGAGCACGCGCTTCTGAGCACCTACTTTTACCGCGTGAATGTGAACAAGCCACCGCTGAAGGATAAGCGTGTGCGGCAGGCATTGGCTTTGGCAATCGATCGCGAGGGGGTGATCCGCAACGTGCTGCGTGGTGGTCAGAAACCGACCACCGGCTTTACCCCACCAGGTGCCGGCCAGGGCTACCTGCCGCCGGATGTGCTCCGCTTTGATCCCGAGAAGGCGCGGCGCTTGCTGATGGAGGCAGGCTATCCGGGCGGGAAGGGTTTCCCACGTTTTGAGATCCTAATCAATACCTTGGAAGCGCATCGCACCATCGCAGAGGCACTGCAGGAGATGTGGAAGAAGCATCTGGGCATCCAGGTGACGGTGACCAACCAGGACTGGGGAGTGTATCTAAACTCCCAAAAAAATCTGAAGTATGATGTTTGCCGTGCAGGTTGGGTGGGCGATTACCTAGATCCCTTCACGTTCCTGAGCATCTGGCAGACGGGGGATGGCAATAACCAAACCGGTTGGAGCAATCCTCGCTACGACGCATTGATGCAGGCATCCCTGCGCGAGCGGGATACCGCCAAGCGTCTTGCCATGCTCCATGAGGCGGAGGCACTTCTATTGGATGAGCTACCCGTGCTGCCCATCTACTGGTATGTTCGCAGCCAACTGATCCGCCCAGAGCTTCGCGGCTTTCAGCCTTCCTTGCTTGAGCACTGCTGTTACAAGGCGTGGTACTTTGCTCCTTAGTTAGGATTTGCCTGGAGGTGGCACCGTGTCGCGCAGGGCTTTGGCTTCTGTCAGAAATTGGTGCAGCCCTACATCATCCGCATTTTCGATAAAGTGGAGCAGTTCATTGAGGCGATCACGGGCACTTTTCAGCTGGGCTAGCAGAGCCTGCCGATTGGCACTGGCAATCCCAGTCCACAGGCCAGGGTCACCCCCGGCGATGCGCGTCGTGTCCCGAAAGCCACCCGCCACGCAGGTCACTGCTGCCGGGTCATCACGCAAAGCGGCCAGGGTGGTCACTGCGGCCATCATGTGCGGAAGGTGGGAGATACGGGCCACCTTTGCATCATGCTCCTCAGGCGTGAATTCCAGCAGACGGCAGCCGAGGGTTTTCCAGAAGGAGCGTAGCCGCTCCAGGTCTGCCAGACGTGTTTCCGCTACCGGTGTCAGCAGGCAGGCTGCGTTTTGAAAGAGATCCGCACGCGCTGCCTCAATACCTGTTTTTTCTGAGCCTGCCATCGGATGGCTGCCGATAAAGCGATGGCCCAGGATGGGGGTTAGCTCTTGGACGACCCGACCTTTCACACTGCCCACGTCGGTCACGATGCAGTCGGCGGCCAGTTGTGCCTTGGCGATTTGTGCCGCCTGCTCCGCCATGGTCTCCACGGGGGTGCAGAGGATGATCAAAGAGGCACCGGCAGCAGCGTCAATGGCATTCGTAAAAAAATCTGCCGCAATGCCACGCGCACGAATCGCGACTTCCGCGCTTTCCCGCCTCGCCCAAAAGCGCAGACGCACTCCAGGTGCTCTTTCCTGGATCGCCAGCGCGAGCGAGCCGCCCAGAAGACCTGGGCCGTAGATAGAAAGAATGCGCTCGCTGCTCACGGGATACGGAAAGATAGGGCGCGAGGCTTAGCGGAGGCAGGCGGAAGATGCAACCTCCTCATGTCTGCCGCAGCGATGCCCTTCCTCACGCCATGAGTTCCGCCAATCGCAGAGAAAAACCGGGAAAAACGGTGCTGACGGCTTCCTCATCGGGCTGAAAGGAGCGCACACACTCATAGGCATCGCCTTGAGGTTGGGTGTGCAGAGTCACCAGCCCGGCCTCGGGCTCGATCAGCCAGTATTCCTTCACCCCGGCTCCCGCATAGATGCCCGCCTTGATGCGGTCCCGCTGCTGAGTGTTGATGGCTACCTCAATCACCAATTCGGCGGTGGTTGGGTGGGAGGATTCATAGTCTTCGATATTTCCCGAAAATACAGCGATGTCAGGTTCGGGCTCAGAATGCTGACAAGATATTGGGCACTCACGGTCCACAAAGAATCCAGCCGGTAGCAAGGAGGCCAGAAGCCGCTGTAGTTTGCGAACGAGAGATTGATGTAGTGGTGACTTGGGCATTTTTGTGAAAATCACGCCTTCCAGCAGCTCGACATCCTCACCGATCAGTCCCAGCCGACCCGCTTCATGGTAAAACTCCACGCTCACCGGGAACACAGTTCGGCGGGTTTCGGGGGCTGACAGCACATCAATCATGCCACTATCTTAAAAGCACCGGCCGACTCTTGCAATGCCCGTCATTCATCTCATCCGTAGGGCCAGGTAGCTGCGCAGTGCGGCGGCGTGCGGCTCATCTGTCGGCAGTGGCAGGAAGTCCACCTGATGCTTGCGGAAGCCCTCTTTGAGTTGCTCCTGAAACGCCTGGCGCACCTCCAGGTAGCGCTGGCGCACGGTGGCAGGATCCAGTAGGAGAAAGTCGTCGTCTTTCTCCAGGTTCTCAAACCGGGCCCACTGGCCGAAGGGAAACTCCAGCTCGTCGCGGTCCCAAAGTTGCATGGCAATGATCTCATGCCCCTGTTTGCGAAGCACGCCGATGGCTTTCAGGATGTCGGCAGGGTCGTCAAAAAGTCGCTGATCAGAATGACTAGCCCGCGTCTCTTCAGCCGCTGAGCCAGGGATTCTAGCACCGGGGCGAGGGATGTCTCCTTGCCAGGTTGGGTGGCGATCATGGTCTCCAACAAATGATGGAGATGGGTGATGCGTGTGCGATTGGGGATAAACTCACGCACCTTGGTGTCAAAGGTGATGAGGCCCACGGCATCCTGTTGGCTCATCAGCAGGTAGGCCAGCGCGGCGGCCAGTTTGCGTGCGTAGTCAAACTTCCAGATGCCCTTCTGCCCGCGGTAGTTCATGCTG
>JAIWOJ010000005.1 GCA_020216965.1 Prosthecobacter sp. | reverse complement strand
CCGGGGCAAAGGCGGCCAACTCGGCCGTGCGCTCCGGGGAATCTCTTACCGCACAAGCAGCAGAAAATAGAGTGGTGACGAGGGCAGCAGTCCGAGGCAGGCATTTCATGACCGGACAGCCTTTCACAGCGCCGCCCAGACAGCCAGACAAAAGAATGTACCCACGCTGCTGATTTTGCGAACTGTTGTGCGGCCTTTGCTGGCTTCAGCCCTAGGGGGTAAAAGGGGAGAGCCAAGCGCGTAGCAGTGCCCATTCCCCTATGAAAATGCATCCCCTCTGCACTGGCGAACATGGCCTTCCTTTCACCACGGCACAAAGCCGACGCGACTTCTTTCAAGTCGGTGCGCTAGCAGGGCTGGGCATCACGCTGCCGCAGTTGATGAAGCTGGAGGCCGCCCAGCTCGCCATGCCCGAGGTGGCCACCTTCAAGCCCATCGCCAGCTCTGTCATCCACATCTATCTGCCTGGCGGCATGGCCCAGCATGAATCCTGGGATCCCAAGCCTTTTGCCAGCCCTGATTACCGGGGTCCCTTCAGCCCGATCAAGGGTGTGACAGGCGAATATGTCGGGGAGAAATTCCAGCACATCTCCAAGGTCCTGGACAAGATCACCATGATCCGCTCTGTGACGCATGGGGAGGCGGCGCATGAGCGCGGCACGCACAACATGTTCACCGGCTACCGCCCCAGCCCAGCCATCAAGTTTCCGAGCTTCGGCTCCATCATTTCCCACGAGCTAGGCAGCCGCAATAACCTGCCGCCTTACGTTGCCGTGCCGGGCGTGTTTACCCCAGACCAGGGCAGTGGCTACATGAGCAGTGCCTATGGCCCCTTTGCCCTGGGTAGCGACCCCGCAGACAAAAGTTTCACCGTGCGTGATCTCGCCACGCCAAAGGATGTGGATGACAAGCGCTTTGAGCGCCGCCGCAGCCTGCTAGCCGCTGTAGATGAGCACTTCCGCACGGCGGAAAAATCCGATGCCCTGGCTGCTATGGATAGCTTTTATAGTGCAGCCTACAGCCTCATCAGTTCCAGCCAAGCACGCGAGGCATTCAACTTGAACGCCGAGCCCGACAAGCTGCGTGATGAGTATGGCCGCAACAGCGCCGGGCAGCGTTTTTTACTTGCCCGCCGCTTGGTCGAGGCCGGGGTGCGCATGGTCTCTGTGAACTATGGCAGTTGGGACCATCACAGCAATATCAAGGGCTCTTTTGAAAGCCAGGCGCCCGCCTTCGACCAGGCCTTCGCCCGCCTCATTCGCGATCTGGACGAGCGCGGCATGCTCTCCACCACGCTCGTGCTCGTGAGTTCCGAATTTGGCCGCACGCCCAAGATCAACAGCACCAACGGCCGCGACCATTATCCGCGCGTCTTTTCCATCGCCATGGCTGGGGGTGGGGTCAAGCAAGGCCACGTCCACGGCCAGTCGGATGCTCTCGGTGCTGAGCCCAGTGAAAGCCCCGTCGGGCCGGAAGACCTCGCCAAGACCATGTATCGCCTGCTCGGCATCAATGCAGAGAAGCGACTCGTCCTGGAGGGCGTTCGCCCGATCGACATCGTCAATGGCGGGCGCATCCTCAACGAGATCATCGCCTGAGGCTCGCCCCCTTCACATCAAGCCGGTGCTGCGCAGGGACGCACCTGGAAAAATGCGGCCTAGCTCAGCCCGCAGGCCGAAACAGCCGCGCAGCACCTCGGCAAAAACATCACGGTAATCCGTCTCCGCATGGAGGCCACCCGGCCCAGGGGTGTTCACATTCACATCCTCCTCCGCACGGATTGGCCAGGAGCCCAGCACACGTCCACCTTTCACCCTGGCACCCAGGGCCATGAGGGCAAAACCACGCCCATGATCCGTGCCCAGGCTGGCGTTCTCATAGACGCGCCGACCAAACTCTGTGGTGACCATCACCGTCCAGGTATCCGGGCAGTCCGACAAATCCTTTTCCAGCGCCGCCAGGCCCGCCGCCAGCGTCGCGATGCGCTCTGCCTGGGTGCCCGTGGCATTGCCCTGAAAGAAATGCGTGTCCCAGCCACCAAGGTCGATGCAGGCCACTTGCAGGCCCACACGCGCCTTCACCAGACGCGCAATCTCCCGCAGGCCAACACCAAAAGCATCCTTGGGGTACTCAGCCCCGCCTGACGGCGGCTCTCCCCTGCCCTGCAATCGGCTGACCTGACGCAGAAGGTCCAGCGTCTCCCGCCCACGCCGTCCAAGAAGCGTGACCTCCGCCCCGTACATTGCCTCCAGCGCCTGCACCACAGGAGAGGCATCTCCTGCCCCACGGATGCCGATTTCATCCATGCGCTCTAGCACGCTGACCGCAGGGGCACCGCGGAGAGACTCTGGCAGGCTCCTCCCAATCGCGACCGCAGAGAGAGCAGAGACTGCATCGTGCTGACGCAAAAAGCGCCCCAGCCAGCCGCCCCCCGCCGGGGCACCCTGCATGGAATCCCCATGCTCCATCTGATCTTGGCAATCAAAATGAGAGCCACTGGTATTATCCACACCCACCGCCTGCACAGCACCGAAGCGCCCCTCCTTAAAGGCAGCCTCCAGAGGTCGCAGGGCAGGATGTAGGGCATAGTGTTCAGAAACCCGAATCGCCTGAGAAATCGGGACAGCCAGAGCCGGGCGCAGCCTGTAGTAGCGATCATCCGCGTAGGGCACGAAAAAATTCAGCGTGTCCGCCCCGCCACGCAGGAACACATGAATCAGCGTGTGCGGCCCCCTGCTAGGCGTGCTGGCTAGCGCCGGTGAAGCCGCAAGGGCTAGCTTGGAAATGAATGAGCGTCGTTTCATCGTCAGCAGCGTTGAAAAGCAGGGCTGGCCAGGATCAGGCCCACGCGCTGAGCCTCATCCAGGCCATCAAATACAGCCGCCTCAGCCGCAGAGGGGCGGCGGCCGACCAGATAAGCAAACCAGGCCTCAGGCGGGAAACCCAAACGCCTGCGCAGCTCTTGCAGACTCACGCGCAGACCATTCTGCCGCCCCTCCGCCAGGGTCATGGCAAAATTCCACCTAGCCATCAGCGTGCCCATCCAGGGCAGTTCATCATCTGGGTAGCCATCGGGGGTAGGATATTGAAAGGGCGCGTGCCCCATGCGTTGTAGCGGTTCCAACAGCCCCTGCCCCCCCTGGGCATCCGCCGCCAGCGCCCTCAGACAGCCGACTACAAACTTGAACGGACGTTTCATCAACTGCCCCCTACTTTCCTTAAACTCATCCAGGCTGAACAGCACACGCAGCACGCTGCGCACATCGCCAGAGGTCCGGCTAAATTCAGCCGCCACCTTTTCCACTGCACTTGCCGGTGGGTCATAGGCTATGAATCGCCGACATAACTTGCTAGCGATGTTTCTGGCCGTGGCCGGATGGCGACAGACAATTTCCACCAAGCGATCCAAATCCCGCCCACCTCCACCCGCCGGAATCACCTGCCCCAGCACCTGCTTTGCTCCATCATCATGCCAGTCTGGTCGGAAAAACGCCTCTCCAGCATTCAAGGCAAAGAAGCGATTCCGATCAAACGTCCAACCGCTCAGGCATCGCGCTGCCTCCAGCACATCCTGCTGGGTATATCCGCCATGCACGCCCAGGGTATGCAGCTCCAACAACTCACGGGCATAATTCTCATTGGGCACATCGTTCTTGCCGCGGCGCACCTTGTTGGACTTGCCATCCAGATAGACCAACATTGCTGGAGACTTGGCTGAGGCACGGATCAAATCATAAAAATTTCCCAAAGCGTGCCTGCGCACCACATCACGGTCATCACTCGGCTTCAGGTAGATGCAATCCCCCTTCTCCAGGCTGATGTTCAGATGATCCGTCCAAAACTCCACCATCACCTCAAAAAGCTGCCGCCGACTATGAATAGCACGCAGCAGCGTATGACGGGTCATTTCATCACGCAGCACCGGCTTCCTCCACTCATAGGCATCTCCAGCGCTGAAATAAAGGCTCTCAAAGCGCTCAGCACGCAGGTCACAGGCCGTGTCCGTGATGCGGCCTGGGTGGAGCTGCTCCTCCAGCCAGGCTTGGTGCCCCATTTTTTTCAGCCGCCAGAGCTCACCGGGCCGGGCACCAAACGTCGCGCGGCTCAGCAGATGAAAATCAGCGTCAATCTTCTCCGACTCGGGAGGTGGGGGCAGGCCCTTGGGGATCTCTTCCCCCAACCATTCACGCCCAGCCAAGGTCAGCACACGCTCACAGGAAGCCAAGCCCCCAGCTAGGCCAGCCAGAAAAGTGCGGCGAGACCAAGACATGACCGTCAAAGGCGTGCAGCATTCTCCGTCGTCCCTTCCTGCCCTCCCGGCTGCCGGATGAACCAAGAGCGCACCTCCATGCCCCAGCCAAGAATCGCGATAAGCGGCAGCAGCACGACCCAGCCGACCACCGGCAGGAGGGCACAGCACACCAGCGTCAACCCGCCCTGCTTCATCTGGCACCAAGGCTCCGCCCTGGGCCAGAGCCTCTCCCCCACACGGGCAGCCATCCCCGCCGCCCCCAGAAAACCCCAAGTCAGCAACAGCCCTCCCACGAGCACCGCCACGGCCCCCATCTGCGGCAGCTTCGAAAGCACTGCGACGAAGAAAATGCCTCCTGCCAGCGGCACCAGCCCGATGAAAAAACTCTTTAGCAATCCCCTACCCGCAACCTCCTGGAGCCGAGCTACTTTTTCCGGCCAAAACCCCTGCGCAAAGAGCCAGAGTGCTGGCAGGGCAATGACAAAAGCAAGGGCGATAAGCAGCCAGGTGAGAACCGTAGAGAACAACATAAGAACAAATGCCCAAACGCAGCCCACCCAGCCGTGGTAACATGACAGGAAGAAATGCCTCCTTCAGCCAAGGCACCCTTACTCGGGGACGATGATCTGGTCATCCGGCTGGACGGGAACATCCACACTCGGATCTCCTGTGCTGCTGCTCAGATTGTGAACGGTAGGCGCACGCCCAGCCCGTATCAGCTTCACCTTCCTCATGTTGCCAAATGGCGTTGGCCCACCGGCCGTCATGATGGCCTGAGAAAGCGTCATGCCTTGCTTGTAGGGCACCGCCCCGGGTTTATTGACACCCGTCACCATCACCGTGCGCATCGTGGCCGTGCTTTCCCCACCATCAATGGAGACAACCACGGTGGGGCGGGTATAAATTTCCTCACTGATATAGCGCTGCTCAATCGCACGCTGGAGGGCCGATGGCTTTAACCCCGAGGCACGCACATTGCCGATGTATAGCAGCGGAATCGTCCCATCATCTCCCACCGTGTACACCCCCCGAATCTGGGCGATCTCATTGTCAGGAATCCCCCCCACCGAGACGGTGATTCGGTCCCCAGGCCGCAGTGGCAATTCCCCATTCTGGGCGACGATCGGCGTTGCCAGCGTGGCGACAACCGCAAGGATAGAGATCATTTTGGCATTCATCTCGGTAAGAGTCGGTAGGTCAAAAAAGATCACCGCCGCCAGCCGCAGCACCAGCAGGCAGGGGGGAGGTAAGCTGGGGCTCAGAAGAAGACCTGCGTCTCCGTGAGCCTTTGCCAGAAGCAACACCGCTGGCAGAGGTCGGGGCATTGCCTGGTTTGTAATAAGTATAGTAACTCGTGTAATATTGGTATTGCACGTCAGCTCTCAGGTCCACCTGGTTGAGCACGACGCCAAGCATCCTCCCGCCCACGTTTTCCACGGTCTGCTTCACCCGCAGCAGGAGGTGGCGGGGTAGTTTCCGGTGCTGGACGACAAACATGGTCAGATCGGCAATATTGACCAGAACGGAAGCATCGCTCACCCCAAGGATCGGCGGCGCGTCAATCAGCACGAGATCGAAACGACTTTTCGCCTCAGCGACCAACTCGTTCATGCGCTCAGAGTTCAGGATCCCCGCGCTATCTGCGGGCAGCAGCCCACTAGGCAGGAAGAAAAGATTTTCCACCGGGGTGCGGACCACGACTTCTTCCAGCTTGGCCTGAGTCATCAGGTAATTGCTCAGCCCGATGGTATTTCCTACATCGAACAAAGTATGCAGGCTCGGGCGGCGCAGATCCGCATCAATCAGCAACACGCTGTAGCCTCCCTGGGCACAAACGGAGGCTAAGTTGCACAACGTGGTAGATTTCCCTTCGCCCGCCCCCCCACTGGTCACGGTGATGCAGTTTGCCTCGGGATTTCGGCGGTTAAATTCAATATTTGTGCGCAGGATGCGATAGGCCTCCGCGTCGGGATTGAAGCCGCTCTTGCGGTGTAGCACCCCCACATTCGCTGGCACCACAGCCAATACAGGCACGCCAAGGTACTTCTCCACATCATCCAGACTCTTCACACTGGTATCCATGTACTCGAGGAAAAAGGCCAGCCCCAGACCAAACATCAGGCCCATGAGCGCGCCTAAAACAAGATTCAGCGCCACGTTGGGCTTGGTGGGGCGTGGCTCTACTTCGGCATTCGCGTAAATGGTGGCTGGAGATTTCACCATCTGCAGATCGGCATTGTACTCGGAGTATTTTTCCTTAAACTTCACCAGCAATGCCTCGATGTACGTCACATCATCCATCGCGCTCTTGTATTCATTGAACGCCGATTGCTGGTCCAATAGCCCTTTTTTCGCATCCTCATTGAATGCCTGTAGGGAGTCGCGCCGCTTGATGGCTGCCTCGAGTCGGCTGGTGAGCCCCTGGAGGTGCCCCTGCATTTCCTGGGTGATCAGTTCCTTGTATTTGCTGATCTGGCTGTCTGCCCCCTGGACAAGCGGGTGACGGCGGCCCATCCCCTGCTGCACCATCCCCTCGCGCTGAACGAGGAGTTCCTGGTATTTTGCGATCATGGAGAACACATTCGGGTTTTCCAGCTTCAGGCCCGAAGCGCGTGCCACCAACTCGTCTGGACTCAGCCCTGCCAACTGCTCTTTTTCCGCACTTAGGGACTGCACCTCCAAGTCGGCTTGGAGCTTAGCCTGCTCTCGTGACACGACCATCGAACTTTCCGTCGTCTGAATCGTCGCCCCAGGCGTGATGGAGGGACCACCGCCCGGCACCCAATCCCCCACGATGCCAGCCTTCCGCTTGGCTTCCTGCATCTTTAGCCTGGCCTGATCACGCAGTTGCTCTTGCTCAGCGATCCGCGTGCCCATCCGCTCCAGCGCCTCTCGTTTCTGGCGGGAGTCGATCTCCACCCGCTGGCTCATGTAACTGGCCGCGACGGCGTTGGCCACCTCAGCCGCGAGGGCAGGATCAGGGTCATAAAACTCAATGACGACGAAATCCGATCGCACGCTCGACTGGGTATCCAAATTTCCCCGCAGCTTTGCCAGGGCCAACTGCCGAGTCGGCATCGACCAGCGTGCCTGCAGCCCCAGTTTATCCACCACAGGGTAGAGCGTTTCCGGTTTGGTGATGCTCTCGAACTCGTTTTTGATCACGACATCCGTGGGTGCCATGAATTCATCTGGATTGCGGTTAAAAACCTGCACCTTGTTGGTCAAGCGCTCGATTTTCATCTCCACCCTGCCCCGGTATTTGCGCGGCATCAGGTAGGTGACAGCCGCCGCCGTGGCGAAAATAAGGAGGAAGGATAAGCTAATCAGGCCCAAGCGCGAACGGATCACCTGCCATGCATCAAGGGCATGATGGGGGGAAGTGGAGCCTGAATCGTTCATGCTGGTTTGTAATCAGGAAGTATTAAGAAACTGGCCTCTTGCAGATAGCCAGCGGCAGCTCAAGAGCTGGCGCTGGCCGGGAGAATGGCGGAAATAAGAAAGAACAGGAGGTTAGAAAGAAGCCGTCACCCCCAAGGAGATATTGTTTCTCTGGAATTCACGGCTGCTGTCATCAGATTGAAGAATGGAGTAATTGTAGGAAGCATCAAGAGATAGATTTTCCAGAATTTGGTAACTGACACCCGCTGAGAGAAGTAAAGAATGCTCCGTCACATCGGCCACAGTTCCGCTTCCATCAAAATCACTGTAGGCATACTGCGCACCAGCATGGAGACCGACCCGCTTGTTCAATTGATGATGAACATTGACCCCCGTGCGCAGGGAGTAGCGGCTATCATACGCAGACAGCTCCGCGCCATCAAAGCCCAGGGCACCAAACCAGCGTGCCTGTGTTTTGCGCGCAATCGAATAATTCAGCGCCATCTCCGCATACGGAGCCGTGTTATTCACGCGGCTAGACCGGTAAAACTCAGCACCTGCACGGAAAGAACCTGTAAAACGCTGGCTCCAGGCGTGGTCCACACCTGCCAAGGCAAAGTGCGACTGGAAATCACGCCCCGTGGCATTGGCAAAGGTGGTGTGGCGATAACGGTATTCTGCCGTCAAACTGGTGCGTTTGGTCAGAGCATAAGAAAATTGCTGCGCGACCAGGTGCGACAAACGGTCTTCAGACTGAGAAACAATGTCATCCTCATAAGAGATGCCATCCACGGTGTAGGAAGTGGTGGTCGAGAAACGCTGGGACCAAGCATAGCTGACGTTGAAATTATTGAACCCATAAAGGTACTGACCATTAAACAACGTCGTGGTGCCCCCCAAAGCCAGGTTTGGCTGCGCTTCATAGGTCAGGTAAAAGTTATCGCTGACTTTCAGTCGCTCCGACAATTGGTGGGCAATATTGAAAGCGACACGGGCATTGTAAAAGCTATCATCGTAGCGTGGGATGCTGTCGAAGTAGTGGATCGCTCCCAAGTCGAGAGCCACACTCCATGGCGTGGTGCGGTCCGCCTCTGTGTAAGTCAGTCCGACGCCCCCCTGCGCGTAGTAAGATTCGAAACTATCGAGACCGCTCTGCGAATAATCCAGATGGTCATACCCACCGCGAGAGGTGATGCTGAAGCGAAGGGGGCTATCTTCCTCAAAATCCCCGGAATAATTCTGAATCGCAGTCAGCCCCTGAGCGCCAGCGGTTGACCATCCGATGATGGTCAGGGCTGCAACGAGATGAAAGGTAAAAGCGCGCATGGGGAATCAGAGAGGTTTCGCATTGCCTACCGAGGCTAGGGCCAAGGATCTCAGGGGTAATAGGGCACATGTTGCGTCGGAGACACACACACCTGGTCACAAGGCCGCTTCCTAGGGTCACGCGGTAAGAATCCCCCTGGTGGAGGCTGCATCAAATAGACGCCGCGGATGCTGGAGGGAATGGTCACAAAATCATCCTCCGCACGTGGGGGCACCACGGGCAAGGGGCTCTTCGCACTTTTGCCTGAAGGCGCAGAGACCACCGCAACGCCGCTAAGGTCCGCACCCGGAGCAGCGCTCGCGGCTGCATCCATAATCGCGGCCGTCATTTTGGGTGCCACAGAAGTGCCCGTCTGGACGATCTGATTCACCAGGGCCGCATCTGCTTTGGAGGCGAGGATGGCTGCCTTAATAATCGCATTGGCACACCCTTCGTTGATCACCAGTGCATCTTCCACAATCATGAGAACCTTCCCTGGTTCCTTGCTGACGGCAGATGAAACGTCTTTGGCGATGCCTTCGCAGGACTCATCAGCCCCATGCAGAGAAGGCATAGCCGCCAGCAGGAGGCAGGCCACAAAACGTGACGCATTGAGAATGAAGGAAGTACTCATAACTGCGGCGATTGAGATTGATTGAGCTGTGTAACACTTTGACTGGAGCGGGTAGTGGGAATCGAACCCACATGGCCAGCGTGGAAGGCTGGAACTTTACCATTAAGCTATACCCGCAGTTAAAGTTATAATAACACGCAATATCTTACAGCCGCAAGATATTTTTTAGAATTAACACAAAGATTTTGAAATTTCAGAAAACCTGATTGACACCAGAGTTTGAACTTTCAAAAAACTTTGTCCTTCATTCCATCACATTGTTTAGCCGCCCATTTCTTTCATGCAACTAATCTGTTTCAGGAATCTTGATTTCCTGAATCGCTCTGCCAATCAACCGGTCAAGATACCCAGCTATTGAACCTAGATATAGACAGGCATTTTGAATGGCCCCGCGCCAAGAAACCCATGGTTTCCAGGCAGGAACTCCAGGCTTTGGCAGATTTGTTGCTGAAAAAAAGAGAGGCGCAGGCTTTAGAATGTGTTATATTGCTAATCCCCCGCGTCATTTCTGCGGACTAAAGAACTTTAACATTTTCGTATTTCTCATTTTCATCCCCTGACATGGAACTAGACGGAGGCATTAAAATTTACCTGCGTGAAATCGGCAAGACCGACCTGCTCACGCCCGAGCAGGAGGTGGACCTGGCTGAACGCATCAAGCGGGGCGACCCGGAGGCACGCTCCCACATGATCCGTGCGAACCTTCGCCTCGTCGTGAAAATCGCTCAAGATTATGCGAATTACGGTCTGCCGTTGTTGGATCTCATTTCTGAAGGTAACATCGGTCTGATGAAAGCCGTGGAGCGGTTTGACCCCAACAAGGGCGGCAAACTTTCGACCTACGCCGCGTGGTGGATCAAGCAGTCGATCAAACGCGCTCTGGCCAACCAGTCCAAGACCATCCGCCTTCCCGTCCACATGGTGGACAAGATCAGCAAAATGCGCCGTGTGGCGATGGCGATGTCTGAAGAACTAGGACGAGAGCCCACGGATGATGAGCTTTCTGAAGAAATCGGTATCGACCGGGCGAAGCTGAGCCAACTGAAAGTAGCCTCGATGCGCCCAGCCTCACTTGATGCCCCCATCAGTGACGATGACAGTACCGAGTTTGGCGAGATCGTGGGCGATGAAAACGCCCAGACGCCCTTTGAGCTGCTCAGCCACAAAAACATGCATGGCCAGTTGGATGGCCTGCTGACCGTTTTGGACGAGCGCGAGCGCAAGATCATCGATGCCCGCTTCGGTCTTGCGGGCCAAAAGCCCCGCACGCTGGAGGAAGTGGGGCAAGAGTTCGGCGTCACGCGCGAGCGTATCCGCCAGCTCCAAAACATCGCCCTACGCAAGCTGCGCCGCGCCCTGCAAAAGAAAGAAGATCCGATCCCCAAGGTGCTGCGCAATGCGGGCTCCAAAAAGAAAAAGAAGGCTGCAGAGGAAAAAGCAGCGAAATAACTCACGATATCCGTGCTAGAAATTGGCCGGTGCCTCGGCGTATAGGATGGAATATGCTTCCATCTATCCCGCGCAGACAGTTCCTTGCCGCCCTTTCGCTCGCACCTTTGGCTGGGCGAGGTCAGGTTACGCCGAGCTTTCCCCCTACCCGCAAGATCACTCAAGGGCCTGGATTCCATTGGTTTGGCTACTACGACAAGCTGCAATTCTCCCCGGACAACCGCTTTGTGCTCAGCAACAAAGTGCAATTTGAGCATCGCTCACCGACGCCGGAGGATGTCATTGAGGTCGGCATGGTGGATCTGCAGGAGAGAGATCAATGGATTCCGCTGGGTAAATCCCGTGCCTGGTGCTGGCAGCAAGGCTGCATGCTACAGTGGATCCCTGGGACGGAGTCAAAAGTGATCTGGAACGACCGCGAGAAAGACCGCTTTGTCTGCCACATCCTGGATGTAAAGACGCATGAAAAGCACACCCTGCCCTTCCCGATTTATGCCTTAGCTCCCAATGGCAAAGAGGGCGTCAGTTGTGACTTTGCCCGCGTCGCAGACTGCCGCCCAGGCTATGGCTATGCGGGCATTCGGGATCGTTTCTTTGACGACATGGCACCGGAAGGCAGCGGCGTGACGCATGTGAACTTGGAAACCGGTATCGAAAAGCTCATCATCAGCCACCGGCGGCTGGCAGATACAGGCACCGTGATGGAAAACCATCCTGACTCAAAGCACCACGCTTACCACCTGCTCGTGGGACCGGACGGCAAACGCTTCATCCTACTGCACCGCTGGACGCAGCCAAAAGGCGGGCACCTCACCCGCCTCATCACAGCCAACATGGATGGTAGCGACCTGCGCATCGTCATTCCTAATGGCTATGCCTCCCATTTCATCTGGCGGGATGCCACACATATCCTATCCCAGGCCAAAGGCTGGCTGGGCAACGAGGACTGGGGTGACTTCCTTTTTGAAGATCGAGACAGTGGCATCCTTGAAGAGATCGGCCATGGCATCCTCGACAAAGCAGGGCACTTGACCTACCTGAAAAACAACGAGTGGATCCTCAACGACACCTATGTGCAAGGCGTCCGTCGTCTTCAAACCCCGCATCTCTACCACATCGCGAGCAAAAAGCGGATCGACCTAGGCCACTTCCCCCAACCGCCCGAATACAAAGGAGAATGGCGCTGTGACTGCCACCCACGCAGCAGCCGGGATGAGAAAAGGGTCTGCATCGACGCCCCTGACGGCACCAACGGACGCCAGCTCTTTCTCATTGATATTGAAGGTCTTTTGACCTGATCGCTGCGAAGCAACGCAGTTCACGCAATTTTTCACAAGCGGCCTGCACGCTCTGTGCTAAACCTCACGCCCCCGCGCCCAGAGCGCCCTCTCCCATCCCCTCAATACCATGCCTAAAAAGACCATCCGCGACATCGAACTGAGCAACAAGCGCGTCCTCGTGCGCGTGGATTTCAACGTACCGCTGGAGGAAAAAGACGGCCAGATGGTCATCACAGACGCCACTCGCATCCAGGAGACACTGCCCACCATCAAAGCTCTACTAGAAAAAGGTGCCAAAGTCATCCTTTGCTCACACCTCGGGCGCCCCAAAGGCCAGCGTGACCCCAAGCAATCTCTCGCCCCGGTGGCACCGGCTCTCAGCGCGCTTCTCGGAGTGCCCGTGGAGTTTTCTGAGGAAACCACAGGCCCAGTCGCCCTTGCCAAAGCTCAGGCATTGCCAGCGGGAGGCGTCCTTCTCTTAGAAAACACCCGCTTCCACCCGGGTGAGGAGAAAAACGATCCCGAGCTCGCCAAAGGCCTAGCCGAACTCGCCGAAATCTTCGTCAACGACGCCTTTGGCTCTGCGCACCGCGCCCATAGCAGCACAGCGGGCGTCGCAGATTACCTCCCCGCTGTATCCGGTCTGCTCATGGAAAAGGAGCTGGCCTACTTGCATGATGAGTTGGAAAATCCTGATCGCCCCTTCGTCGTCATCCTTGGCGGAGCCAAAGTCAGCGACAAAATCGGCGTCATCAATCGGCTGCTGGAAAAAGCAGACACCATCATCATCGGCGGCGGCATGGCTTACACCTTCCGTAAAATCGTTCAGGGCATCTCCATCGGAAAAAGTCTCTACAAGCCGGAGTGGGAACCCATCGCCCAAGCCGCGCTCGACAAAGCCAAAGAGCGCGGCGTGAAGCTGCTCATCCCCGTGGATGCCATGATTACCGACTCCTTTGACTTTGATGCCAAGAAGCTAGGCACCACCAAGTACACCGGCGTCCATGAGAGTATCCCAGACGGCTGGGAGGGCGTCGATATCGGCCCAGAATCGGTTAAGCTCTTCTCAGAAGCCATTGCCGAAGCCAAGACCGTCATCTGGAATGGCCCGATGGGCGTTTTTGAGATCAAAGAAGCCGCCAAAGGCACCTTCGAGATTGCCGAAGCCATGGCCGCCAACACCAGCGCCAAAAATATCATCGGCGGCGGAGACAGCGTGAAAGCCGTGAAAAAGGCCAAGCTCGCCGACAAAATGACCTTCATCTCCACAGGGGGAGGTGCCTCTCTCGAGCTCCTCGAAGGGAAAGTCCTACCCGGCGTCGCCTGCCTGCAAGAGAAATAATCTCAGCATCGCTCAACCCCACACTCCCGCCTTTATGACCCACCCCCGTAAGCCCATCGTCGCCGCGAATTGGAAGATGCACATGACTCCTCAAGAGTCAGATGATTTTCTCCGCGCCTTCGCCCGCCTAGTCCCAGACAAATGCCCGATCCAGATCGTCGTCGCCCCTCCTTTTGTCAGCCTTGAGCGTGCCAATAACGCCCTCGTCCATGCACGCGAGCAGAGCGTGGAGCTGGCAGCTCAAAACATGAGCCAACATGCTGGCGGTGCCTTTACTGGCGAAATCAACGCACGCATGGTCAAGGACTGCGGTTGCAAACATGTCATCCTTGGCCACAGCGAACGGCGCAGTCTCTATGGCGAGACCAATGCCATTGTGAATGCCAAAGTGCTCGCCGCCCTCGAAGCCCGCCTGCACCCCATCCTCTGTATTGGCGAAACTCTCGAAGAACGTGATGGCGGCCAGATCGAAAAGGTGCTGGAAAGTCAGCTCCGCGAGTCCCTGGCCGAAGTAGGTGCCCGCCGTATCCTGGATGTCGTCATCGCTTATGAGCCCGTCTGGGCCATCGGCACCGGTCGCACTGCCAGCCCTGAGCAAGCGCAGGAGGCCCATGCCTTTGTGCGCAAAGTGCTCACGGACATGTTCGGTGAGGACACAGCCCAAAAGATCCGCATTCAATACGGCGGCAGCGTAAAGCCAGGCAATATGGCCGAACTGATTAGCCAAAAGGACGTGGACGGTGCCCTGGTAGGTGGTGCCAGCCTGGAGCACGGCAGTTTCTGGGAAATATGCCGTGCCGCTATTGATTGGGTGAATGCCCAATAAAGACAAAAGAGGCTCGCCTCAGAGACTTCGCTCCCCCAGCAGCACACTACTGCATGGGATGGGCTCATGACGCAGACCAAACTGGCGCACCGCCCGCTCGTGGAGGTGCGCCACCGCTTCCTCCACGCTGTCTGTCCAGCAGATCAGATCGATGTCCTCCGGGCTGATGGTGGCTCCTTTGAGCATGTGGTCCACCAGGCTGCGCATTTCCTGCCAAAAATCAGTGCCCATCACCACCACGGGGAAGTTCTTCACCTTCTTCGTTTGGATGAGAGTCAGCGCCTCAAACATCTCATCCAAGGTGCCAAAGCCACCAGGCATGATGACAAAGCCGTAGCTGTATTTCATGAGAAGCACCTTGCGCACAAAAAAATACTTCATCGTCACCCAGCGGTCTAGCCATGGGTTGTGCTTCTGCTCAAAGGGCAGTTGGATATTACAGCCCACACTGCGTCCGCCCACATCTTTCGCGCCACGGTTCGCCGCCTCCATGATGCCTGGCCCCCCCCCCGTCATGACGGTAAAACCCATCCGTGCGATCTCTGCCCCCATGCGGCGGGCTAGCTGATAATAGCGGTGGTTTTCATCAAAACGCGCTGATCCAAACACCGTGATGCAGGGGCCCACGAAATGCAGGGCACGAAACCCTTTCAGAAACTCCCAGGCAACGTCCAGGATCAGACGCAACTCCTTCAGCCTACGATTCGGGCCGTGTAGCAGAGACCGATCCACCAACTGACGGCAAAAAATCTCATCTGCCTGCAGCTCCTCGGGCGTGGGTATTGCACGTTCTGGCAGCGTGGGCAGCGGTCCTGAGAGAGGTTCTTTTTCTGTGCGTAACAGCGGGGTTGGTGGGGTCATCATGGTTGAGTTAGATGGACAAGAGATGATCTACATGGGCTCAAAAACAGCCACTCTGCCCTGACCGATTTTCGCGCCATTCTCAAAAGGCCTCTCAGTTCCCCGGCGGCAGGGCAGCCTGGATGGCTTCGTTAGCGGATGCCCTCAACACCTGCTCACCCTTTCAAGCCACGCAGGCAGCCGCATTCGCTGGTCTGTTCTGATCTTCTTTTTGTGAATTGATGAAGCTCAAGAGCATTGCATTTGCCATGCATCTCATGCACGCCAGGATTCAACTTCCTTTCCCAGCACCCACAAACATGACCGTTATGCCAACTCCAGCCTGCAGACTCCACGTCGATGTTGATTTGGGGCCACGGAGCTACAGGGTGGATGTCGGCCCAGGACTGTTGGAGTTTCTTGGGCAAGCAGCCACTGAATACCTTCCTGGGCACAACCGTTGCATCATCCTCACAGATTCAAAAGTAGGGCCACTCTATGCAGATATGGCAAAAGAATCCCTGGAGAGAGCTGGATGCACCGTCACACTCGCGACGGTTCCTTCTGGAGAGGCTAGCAAATCCTTGGCCTCAGCCGAAGAAGTGTGCGGAAAAATGGCGCGCGCGGGGTTGGATCGGAAGAGCTTCCTGGTCGCTCTGGGCGGAGGTGTGATTGGAGATTTAGGCGGCTTTTGTGCAGCGATTTATCAGCGCGGTATCCCATACATTCAGTGCCCGACCACGGTGCTGAGTCAGGTGGACAGTAGTGTGGGTGGCAAGACCGGGGTGAACTTACCTGAGGCAAAAAACATGGTCGGAGCCTTCCACCAGCCTGCGCATGTGGTCGCAGATACCCGCACCCTGTCTAGCCTGCCACCGAGAGAGTGGAATGAGGGCTTTGCTGAGATCATCAAGCACGCCTGCATCCGCGATGCTGAAATGCTGCCTTGGATCGAACGCGCAGCCGAGCGCGGTGAGGAAAATCTCATGGCTGAACTGATCCGCAGGAACATTGCCATCAAGGCACGGGTGGTTGAGGAGGATGAGTTCGAGACCAAGGGCGTGCGTGCGCTTCTGAACTTCGGCCACACGCTGGGACACGCCATCGAGGCAGCCGCTGGATATGGCACACTCCTTCATGGAGAGGCAATCTCTCTGGGCCTACGCGCGGCAGCTTGGCTTTCCGTGCGTCTTTCTACCCTCTCTGAGGCCGAAGCTGAGGCGATCACCGCACTTCTCCAGCGCTTTGATTTACCTGTGAAGTTAGGTGCGGAATTTGAGACGGAGGAACTGCTTCGGATCGCCCGGATGGATAAGAAGTTTGAGAAAGGGCGGGTGCGTTTTGTTTTGCTCAAAAAGCTTGGGGATGCCTATCTCAGCCACGAGGTCACGGAGGAAGACCTGCGTGCTGCCATCCAGGCTCTGCGTGCCTGATGTCCTGGCGGGTCTTGTCAGGGGTTGCTGGCTTGCTCCAGCGGAGAGGCCATTTTCATCCTAGGCACAGCGCCAGTCTGATGAGCTTCCTCAGGCTTGATGGTCGGCAGATTGATTTTTTCAGGAGATGCCTGCACAGGTTGCGGCCCGCTCGCTGGGCTGAGGCTGCCCTGCTTCTTAAATTTCGCCACTTCTTCTGGAGAGGGTAGGATGGCTTTGCGGATGATGACAGGATTGGGAACAACGATGGGAGCTGGGGGCTGATCGGGATTGACGGCGGCGGGCGCGGCTGGCGGCTCTGGCTGCTGCTGGCTCGCCTCTTTTTCCTTGGTGGGCGCTGGGGCGGATGCCACCGCCGTGGTGGTAGGCTCGGGCTGGGCGGGTTCCAGCTTCGCTGGGGGCGGCTCTTCAGGCAGCGCTGCGGGGGTTTCTTTGGATTCCGTCTCTGTGGCAGCGATGGGTTGCGTTTTTTCTCCTCCAGACATCATCCACCAGGCTGCAAGCCCAAGCACGACTGCCGCTGCCGCCGCCAAGACAGGCCAAGGCAGCGATGCCTGTGCAGGACGGCGCTGTTCCAGTTCATGAGCCGAAAGGCGGCGGGAGATGGGTGATACATCAGGATCGTCAAAGCCGATGTCTGAGGGTTCTTCATCAAAGTCGGAGACACTGCCCGCGCTTTCCATTTCTGATAGAGCCACCGTGGATCCACGCAAGCGTGTGGCGAGGTCAGGCACCGCCGGGCCAGAGAGCGCGCTCTCAAAGCCTGCGAGAAACTCGGCTGGAGCTGGCGTGAGCCC
>JAIWOJ010000456.1 GCA_020216965.1 Prosthecobacter sp. | reverse complement strand
GAAGTCCGGGTGATGCACCACGTTCATGAGGAACGGGATGTTTGTCTTCACGCCGCGGATGCGGAACTCACGCAGGCCGCGGTCCATGCGGTCGAGCGCCTGCTGGTAGGTGCGGGCAAACACGGTCATCTTCACCAGCATGGAGTCGTAGTAGGGCGTAACGACGGCGTTCGTGGCACCGAGTGCTCCATCCAGACGGATGCCAAAACCACCCGCACTGCGGTAGGTGAGGATCTTGCCAAAGTCTGGCGTGAAGCCGTTTTCCGGGTCTTCGGTGGTGATGCGGCACTGGATGGCGAAGCCGCTCTTTTCGATCTTGTCCTGCGCGGGCAGTGCGAGGGGCTCCTCGTGCATCTTGTGCCCTTGCGCGATGAGGATCTGACTGCGCACGATGTCGATGCCGGTGATCTCCTCCGTCACGGTGTGCTCCACCTGGATGCGGGGGTTCATCTCGATGAAATACCACTCACCTGTCTCGTGATCGACGAGGAACTCGACCGTGCCCGCGTGGGTGTAGTTCACTTCCTTCGCCAGCTTCACTGCGGCATCGCAAAGGCCGTCGATGATTTCCTGCTTCACGCCGTAGCTCGGTGCCTGCTCGATGACCTTCTGATGGCGGCGCTGCACGGAGCAGTCGCGCTCATGCAGGTGCAGCACGTTGCCATGTTTATCGGCCAAAATCTGCACTTCAATGTGCTTCGCCTTGCCGATAAACTTTTCGAGGAAGACTGCGCCATTCCCGAAAGCGCGCTCGGCCTCGGTTTGAGCCTCACCGAGCAGTTTTTCGAGGTCTTTGGCCTCACGCACGATTCTCATGCCGCGCCCGCCTCCACCAAAGGCTGCCTTGATGATGAGCGGGAAACCGATTTTCTTCGCGATGGAGAGCGCTTCCTTGCGGTCACTCACCGGCTCGTCGGTGCCTTCGAGGATCGGCACGCGGAGCTTGCGCGCCACATTGCGGGCGGCCGTTTTGTCCCCCATCATGGTCAGAATCTTTGGGTCCGGCCCGATGAAGATGATGCCCGCCTTTTCACAAGCGCGGGAAAAGTCTGGGTTCTCCGAAAGGAACCCATAACCGGGATGGATGGCATCCACGCCCTTTTCCTTGGCCAGGGTGACGATGCCTTCCACGTCCAGGTAAGCGCCGAGCGGCCCCTTATCCTTGTTTAGTTCATACGCCTCGTCCGCTTTGAAGCGGTGCGGGCAAAAGCGGTCCTCCTGCGCATAGATGCCCACCGTGCGGATGCCCAGCTCTGTCGCCGCCCGCATGACGCGGATGGCGATTTCAGAGCGATTTGCCACCATGAGCTTCTTGATGGGGCGGATGGAGCTGACAGCAGTGAGTTCAGTTTTGGCTGGGGCGGACTTCTTGGGCATGGCTGGGAATGGGGAGGGAGAGCAAGTCAGATGCCTGGAAAAAGGCGCGCGATTGTCCACGGCAGGCTAGGCTTTGCAAGGTAGGAACTCAGAGGACAGGCGAATGCAGGCACAAAAAAGCCTCCAGGGTGCAACCTGAAGGCTTGTTTAGAATTGCCGCTGAGGGAGGCCATCACTCGCCTTCTTCGGCGCGCTCTTGCTTGCCGACGAAGGCTTCTTTGACCGCAGCAACGGCGTAGTCGCGGTTGAGCTTGGTGATCCAGCGAACGCTGATTTCTTTGGGACATGCAGCCTCGCACTCATATTGGTTGGTGCAGTTGCCAAAGCCCTCCTTATCCATCTGACGCACCATCGCGAGCGTGCGGCGATCTTTTTCAGGCTGACCTTGGGGCAGCGAGTTGAGCTGACCTGCTTTGGCAGAGACGAAGAGCATGGCGCTGGCGTTTTTGCAGGCAGCCACGCAGGCTCCGCAGCCGATGCATTCGGCAGCGTCCATCGCGGCATCTGCCACCTCTTTGCCGATGGGAATGGCATTGGCATCAGGTGCGGATCCGGTGCGGACGGTGATGAAACCGCCGGCCTGCTGGATGCGATCCAAAGCACTACGGTCCACGACGAGGTCTTTGATGACGGGGAAGGCCGTGGCGCGGAAAGGCTCAATCCAGATGGTATCGCCCGAGCGGAATTTACGCATGTGGAGCTGGCAGGTGGTGGTGGCCCGCTCAGGGCCGTGGGGGATGCCATTGATCTGCATGGAGCACATGCCGCAGATGCCCTCACGGCAATCGTGATCAAAGGCCACGGGCTCTTGCCCAGCCTGAATCAGGCGCTCATTGACGATATCCATCATCTCCAGGAAGGAGGCGTGGTCTGGAATGTCTTTGGCTTCGATGTCCTGGAAATGGCCGGGCTGGCCGCGGTTTTGACGCCAGACTTTGAGGTGAAGGTTAAGGAGGGACATGGGAGGGCGTGTGGGGGTGGAAAAAATCAGGAGGCGAGAGCTGGGTGGTCGATCTCCTCGCTGATCTGGCGGAGGTTCAGATGAATCCAGCGAGTGTCGCCGACATAATAATCAAGCGCTTCGGTGGCTCGCTTCCGCAGCTCTAGCGAGGTGAAGTAATGATGCCGGGCAAGGTCACGGATGTCCTGCTGGTCGATTTCTGTGAAGCGTGAGAGCTTGGAAACCGAGAGATCAACAGGACAAAAGACACGGAGATGGATCAGGCGCCGTTCATTGCCAATGCCCTGCCATTCCACGGAGTCGTCGCGATGGTCAGGATGCAGCAGAGCGAAGGTGTCGTTGTAGGTCGGATCAAGGTAGATGGAGGACCGCGTCTGGTCTTCACGCAGGTATTCGACCACCAGTTCTTTGTATGGCAGCAGGAGCCGATGGGAGAAGCTGGCGTCCACATCCTCCGTGTAGCGCGTGCCGCAGTGGTAATGAACGGCCATGCCACCCGCCAGATACATCTGGAGTGGCTCACCGGCATAGTCGCTGGCCCGCAGGACGGCATCCAGCTTGTCCATCAGGGCACCCATGGCCAGGGTGAGTTCCGGGTGAAACTCATGCATGGCCGATCCTCCTTTTCAGCAGGTTGGAAAAGCGGGCGCAGTCAAAACCAAGGCGGCTCACCAACTGGGCAAAGGTGGTGTCGGCACCGCCAAGCAGACGGCGGCCGAGATCTGCAAGCTGCTGACGATGCCCAAACCAGTCCACACCGCCGCGGACCAGGCCGACAGCCGCCGTTTCATCCCGCGACGCCGACTTTGCCCCCAGCCGAGCCACCTCCCT